>JBKPSY010000040.1:0-6758 GCA_046735235.1 Acidobacteriota bacterium
CTGCCGGAAAGTACTCGCGCCAGCGGCGGGTCACGGTGTCGGCCACGTCGGGGCGGCAGAAGAGCTCGTCGGGGAATCCCGGCTTCAACCGCGCATCGATGACGACCGGCGGCGTGTAGCTGATGTGATGGCGCACGACGCGCGTCGAGGCGGCGTGGATGTCGCGCGCCGGCTCGAACCGCGTGAACGTCGTCCAGAGGAAGTTGATCGGGCTGCGCGCGGCGCGGGCGGGTTCGTCGGTCAACACCAGGAGCGGCCATCCCGCAAACGCGGGATGCGAGGCGAGCCGCTCGGCGGCATCGGGACTTGCCATGTACCTCGGCCCGCCGATGACGAGGCAGCCGCCGCAGAAGACGTGGACGCCAGTCACATCGGACGGCGGCGCAATCGACGGCGTGAACTCGCGTGGCAGCTCGCGCACCGGATCGCCGAGGCCGAGCCACACGCCCTTCGATCCCTTGTTCACCTCGGGCCCCGTGTAGTCGAGCGTATCCATCGACAGGTTCGAGAACACGTAGAGATCGGTCTCGGGCCGCGTCCGCGCCAGCAGGTGCTCGAGGGTCTTCCGGAAGTCCTTCAGATCGACCGGCTGATCAGTCGCGATCAGGAACTTCGTGAGCGACAACTGGCCTTCGCCGAGGATCCGGAACGCGGACGCCATGGCCTCGCGCGCGTAGCGATCGCGCACGATCGCGCCCGCCAGCGAGTGGTAGCCGGTCTCGCCGTACGACCAGAGATCCCTGACGCCGGGCATCACGAGCGGGAACAGCGGCGACAACAGTTCCTGCAGCAGGTCGCCGATGAAGAAATCCTCCTGCCGCGGCTTCCCCACCACGGTCGCGGGATAGATCGCGTCGCGGCGCCGGGCCATCTGGCGGACATGAAAGACCGGGTAGTCGTGGCGCAGCGAATAGTAGCCGTAGTGATCGCCGAACGGTCCCTCGGGGCGCCGTTCGCGCGGCGCGACCTCGCCGATCAGCGCGAACTCGGCATTGGCAATGAGGCCGTGGGGATGGCCTGCAGGCGGCGCCGTCACGCGCAACCGCTCGCCCGCAATAAGAGACGCCAGCATCAGTTCGGGGACGTTCTCGGGCAGCGGCGCAATCGCCGCAAGAATCAGCGCGGGCGGTCCGCCGAGAAACACGGTGGCCGGCAGCGGCTGGCCCCGCTCCGCCGCGACGGCGTAGTGAAAGCCACCGCCCTTGCCGATCTGCCAGTGCATCCCCGTCGTCTCGCGGTCGTACACCTGCAGCCGGTACATCCCCAGGTTGTGGCCCTTGCCCGCGGGATGTTCCGTGTAGACGAGCGGCAGCGTGACAAACGGGCCGCCGTCTTCTGGCCAGCACGTGAGGACCGGCAACCGGTCGAGCGCCGGCGCCTCGACGACGTCCAGGACCGGCCCGGAGCCGCCGCGCTTCAGGCCGATGCCGAGCGCCGCCTTCGCGACGTCGCGCGCGCCCCAGAGCTTGGCGGGCGTCGGGGGCATGATCGTCTCGGCGAGCTGCACGAGACGCTTGATGAGCGCGAGGGGCCGGGTGCCGAACGCCATCTCGGCCCGCCGCCCAGTACCGAACAGGTTCGTGACCAGCGGAAACGCGCGGTCCTTGACGTTCGTGAAGAGCAGCGCCGGGCCACCGGCTGCGATCACGCGGCGATGGATTTCGGCGGCCTCCTGGTCGGCGTCAACTGCCACGTCGATGGTGACGAGGTCGCGGTCGCGGCGAAGCTGGTCGAGGAAGGAGCGGAGGTCAGGAAACACAGGTCGGTCAGGTCGTCGGCTTCGCCTTCTTGCCAAGCTTCGCGACGATATCGTACTCAGACTTCGTCACCGGCTGGATTGAGAGGCGGGCACCTTTACGAATCACCATCATGTTTTCGAGGCCGGGCGTCTGCTTCAGCTGTTCGAGCGCGACGATGCCCGGAAAGCGCGCGGCGAACTTCAGGTCCACTGTGTACCACGTCGGCTTCTCCGGTGTGCTCTCGGGATCGTAGTAGTGGTGGCCCTTCTTGAACGCGAACGGGTCCGGATAGCCCGCACGCGCGATCTCGGCGAGGCCTGTGACGCCCGACGGATCCGCGTTGGACGCGTAGAACAGCACGCCGTCGCCGACCTGCATCTGGTCGCGCATGAAGTTGCGCGCCTGGTAGTTGCGCACGCCCTCCCATCCGCAGGTGCCGTCCTTTTCGAGGCGCTCGATGGTATACGCCTCGGGCTCGCATTTCATCAGCCAGTATTTTTTGGGCATCGTCGTGTGTCAGGCAGGCCTGAAGGCCTGCGCTACGGTTCGTGACGTCACCTCGAATACAAATCAATCACGCGGGCAATCGACCACTGGCACACCCGGCAGAACGGCACGTCGTCGCGCGTGAACATGATGCAGTCTTCCTGCGGACGGTAGTACCCCTGCGCCTCGTAATTCGCGCCCTCGAAGGCGCCGACGGCAGACGAGTACTTGTCGTGACCGAGCATCTGCGTGTCTTCCGATTTCTGCTGCGTGAAGAGCGCGTCCATGTCGGACTCGGGCTTGTTCGCGGCGCGGATGGCCCGGCGGCGCGCCTGGACGTCTTTCGAGTGTGCCTCGTACACGTCCTTCACCCACGGCGTCGGCACCGGCACGTCCGCCGTCGCCAGTGCCTTCCACTTGACGTTTCGCGGATCCTTCAGCGCGGTGACGTTCGGCTCCCACGGCTCGAGCCTGTCAGTGGAGGGCCGGTAGGCCACGGCGGACGTGTAGTACTCGTCGGCCAGGCCCGCGAAGTGGTGGCCGAACTCGTGGACGAACACATACGGGGCCCACAGGCTGTCGGCCGCCACGGTCGCGTAGAGGCCGTAGATGCCGCCGCCACCGTACGTCTTGCCGTTCACGAGGATCTCGGCGACGTCGTACGGTGCGTACGACGCCGCGTCCCGGAACGCGCGGTTGTCCGTCGTGAGGACGTAGCGCTCGGATCCGAACGTGTCGTAGCTGGCGCCGATCGGCGACCGCCGGTGGACACCCGTCGAGGGCCGCGAGATCCCGGACTCGGCCGCGGGCGGACAGATTCCCCACACGTTGAAATCCGACTTGCGACTCTTGAACGGCTCTGTGGCGAACAGCGTCTCGACCAGACGTTCGGCGTCCTTTCGGAACTTCGGCTGCTCGGCCGCAGTGTAGCCGTCGCCGAGAATCAGCAGGTCGACCTTGGTGGCCGGATCGCCGTTCTTCAGCAGCTCGATCACCGGCCCCGGCGAGGGCGGCGCGGAGGTGTCGACGAACTGATCCGCCGGATCGATCTTCGTCGACCAGACCTCGCGAAACAGGTTCGCCGCGTCTCGCTTCTTCACCACGACTTGTACAGCGTGCTCAGGCTTCGGGAATCGCAGCGCCTCCTGGAAGGTCCGCGCGGCGGCGCGCGCCTCGTCGGTCGTCTCCCACTCGCCGAAGATCGACGAGAAGCCGCGCGAATAGACGACGCGATTGGTCGCGGTGTCGATGACTTCGAAAAAATACTTGCCCAGGTTCGTGTCGTCGATCGCGCGAGACGGATTGCCCGGCCACGGCGCAGGCTCGACGACGACGCGATCGACGGCGAACGTCTCGGACGCCGCGGTGCCGGTGTGGTAGTAGTCCACGCGCATGGTGCGGAGCGGCTCGGCCTGGGCCAGCCCGGCAAGCCCGATCAAGCAGACCGACGCGATCAACCAGACCAACGCGACCGACCTGATCGACCCGACCGACCTGACCAACCGGACCGACCCGACCGACCTGATTGACCTGATCCACCTGATTGACCTGATTGACCCGACCGACCCGTTCGCCGCTCCCCTCATCGCGTCAACTTCCTGTATTTGATTCGATGCGGCACATCCGCCTCGGCGCCGAGGCGACGCTTCTTGTCGGCCTCGTAGTCCTGGTAGTTGCCCTCGAACCACACCACCTGGCTGTCGCCTTCGAAGGCGAGCATGTGCGTGGCGATGCGGTCGAGGAACCAGCGGTCGTGCGAGATCACGACGGCGCAGCCAGCGAAGCTCAAGAGCGCATCTTCGAGCGCCCGGAGCGTGTCGACGTCGAGATCGTTGGTCGGCTCGTCGAGCAACAGCAGGTTGCAGCCCGTCTTCAGCAGCTTGGCCAGGTGCACGCGGTTGCGTTCGCCGCCCGACAGCGATCCGACCTTGCGCTGCTGATCACGGCCCTTGAAGTTGAACCAGGAGCAGTAGGCGCGCGAGGGCACCGACCGCTTCCCCATCTCGACCTCGTCCTTGCCGCCGGTGATCTCCTCCCAGACACTGTGGTCCGGGTTGAGCGCGTCTCGCGACTGGTCGACGTAGCCGACCTGCACGGTTTCGCCGAGCCTCAACGTGCCGGCGTCTGGCTTTTCCTGCCCCGTGATCATCCGGAACAGCGTCGTCTTGCCGGCGCCGTTTGGCCCGATCACTCCGACGATCCCGCCGCGCGGCAGCGTGAAGTTGATGTCGTCCATCAGAAGCACGTCGCCGTACGCCTTGCGCAGGCCGCGGGCCTCGACGACGACGTCGCCCAGACGCGGACCGGGCGGGATGTAGATTTCGACGCTGTCGATCTTCTGCGCCTGATCTTCGTTGAGCAACGACTCGTAGGCGTTCAGGCGGGCCTTGCCCTTGGCCTGGCGTGCCCGCGGCGACATGCGGATCCACTCGAGCTCGCGCTGCAGCGTGCGCTGGCGCTTGCTCTCGGCCTTTTCTTCCTGCGCGAGACGGTTCTGCTTCTGGTCGAGCCAGGAGGAGTAATTGCCTTCCCAGGGAATCCCGTGGCCGCGATCGAGCTCGAGGATCCACCCGGCGACGTTGTCGAGGAAGTAGCGGTCGTGCGTGACCGCGACGACGGTGCCGGGGTACGACGCGAGATGATGCTCGAGCCAGGCGACCGACTCGGCATCGAGATGGTTCGTCGGCTCGTCGAGCAGCAGCAGATCCGGCGCGCTCAAGAGCAGCCGACAGAGCGCGACGCGACGCCGCTCGCCGCCCGACAGCGTCGCGACCTCCCCGTCGGCAGGCGGCAAGCGCAGGGCGTCCATCGCCTGTTCCAGCTGCGAGTCGAGCTCCCAGGCGTTCAGCTGGTCGATTCGGTCCTGCACCTTGCCCTGCTCCTCGAGGACCTTGTCCATCTCCTCGGCAGGCAGGTCTTCGCCGAGCTTCAAGTTCAGCTCGTCGAAGCGGTTCAGCAGATCGCGCGTGGCCTGAACGCCCTCCTCGACGTTGCCGAGGACGCTCTTCGCGGGATTCAGTTGCGGCTCCTGGTGCAGGAAGCCGACCTTGATGCCGGCGGCCGGAAACGCCTCGCCGACGAAGTGCTGATCCTCGCCAGCCATGATCTTCAACAGCGAGCTCTTCCCGGCGCCGTTCATGCCGAGCACGCCGATCTTGGCGCCGGGCAGGAACGAGAGCCAGATGTCGCGGAGGACTTGAGAGTCGGGCGGGTGCATCTTGCCCAGCCCCTTCATCGTGTAAATGAACTGCATGCAGTGCTTCAGTATACGTTGGCCACTTTGGCTCAGGGATCCAGGCTCCCTTCAAAGGACACCTGGATTCAGTGATTTCGGGGATTCAGGTATCGGCTGTCACGCTGCGATCGAGCCTTCAGGCAAACCGCAGATTACGCGGATTACGCAGATGGAGAAACCCGGCGTCACGCTGACAGCGCGGCGACCGAGCGGCCGGCGATTTGCGTCACGCTGCGATCCTGTCTCGAAGAGAATCCACAGATTACACAGATCACACAGACTTCTTGAGTCCCGCTCAGGCGGGCACGAATCAGCGCAATCGGCGTAATCTGTGGATTCACGTGGCGGCGAAGACGGCGTGACGGAAATCCCCCTCCGGCGAATCCTGCACGTCGACATGGACGCGTTCTACGCGTCGGTCGAGCAGCGCGACGACCCGTCGCTCAGAGGAAAGCCGGTCGCGGTGGGCGGGTCGCCCGATGGCCGCGGCGTCGTGTGCGCCGCGAGCTACGAAGCGCGGCCGTTCGGCGTGCGGTCGGCGATCCCGATGTCGCGCGCGCTCAGGCTCTGCCCCGACCTGGTCATCATCCCGCCTGACTTTCGGAAGTACCGTGCGGCGTCGTCCGAAGTCTTCAGGCTGTTCCGCGAAGTCACGCCGCTGGTGGAGCCGCTGTCGCTGGACGAGGCCTACCTCGACGTCACCGAGAATGCTTGGGGCGAGACGCTGGGGGTCCGCGTCGCGGAGCGGCTGAAGACGTCCATCCGCGAGGCGACCGCGCTTACGGCGTCGGCAGGTGTCGCCCCGAACAAATTCCTCGCGAAGATCGCGTCAGGCTGGAAGAAACCGGACGGGCTGACGGTGATCGCGCCGGAGCGCGTGGAGAAATTCCTGCGGGGCCTGCCGATCGACGCGCTCTGGGGCGTCGGGCCGGTCACGGCGGCCCGGCTGCGGACCCAGGGGATCGATCGCCTGGTTGACGTGCGCACGATTCCGACCGACGACCTCCGGACAATCGTCGGCAGCCTGGCGCCGTGGCTGAAGCAGCTCGCCGACGGCGTCGACGACCGCCCGGTCGAGCCGAATCGCGACGCGAAGTCGGCGAGCAGCGAGAACACCTTTGACAAGGATCTGACCGACGCCGTCGAGATCAGGCGCGCGGTGGACGAGATGGCGCGGGGCGTCGTGAAGTGGCTCGGAAAGAAGGACCGCGTCGCCCGCACCGTCACGCTGAAGGTGCGCTACTCGGACTTCACCACCATCACGCGCAGTCAGACGCTGACGACGCCGACCGCGGACG
>JBKPSY010000041.1:0-7111 GCA_046735235.1 Acidobacteriota bacterium
TGGTGGTTGTTGTGCCATCCCTCGCCCACCGCGAAGAACGCCGTCAGCGCGTTGTTCGTCGAGTCGTCGGCCGTCTTGAAGCGCCGCGTCCCGAACATGTGGTTCACCGTGTTGATCGCAAACGTGGCGTGCGACAGGGTCATCGTCGGCAGGCAGAAGCCCCAGATGAGCCACGGAAACCCGCCATAGAGATACATCGCGGCGGCCAGCACAATCGGCGGCACGACGTTGAAGCGCTCGAGCCACGCAATCTCCGGCACCGAGCCGAAGTTGCGAAGCACCTGGTTGGACGCGTCGACCTTGTGGTGACGCGAGTCGTTGAGGAACCAGCCGAGGTGCGCGTAGTAGAAGCCGCTGACCCGCGGGCTGTGCGGATCGCCGTCGCGATCGGCGTACTTGTGATGGTAGACGTGATGGCCGGCCCACCACAGCGGGCCCTTCTGCATGGCGGCGACGCCGGCGACGGTCCAGAACAGGCGGGCGGCCCGGTTCATCTGGAACGCGCGGTGCGCGTAATAGCGGTGATACGCGAGCGTCAATCCCATGCCGCGCAGGAAATGGGACGCGGCCCAGAGGGCGAGATACGACCAGCGGAACGGAACGGCGAAAACGAGAAGGGACGATACCTGGACGAGCCAGAAGATCACGCCCGTGAGCGAGATCAACGGCTAGCCCTCTTCCTCGAACTCTTCTTCCTCAGGCGGACCCAGACGCGTGGACGGGCGGAGCGCCTCGCGGTAGTCGTAGATCGGCAGATCCCGCACGTGTAGAGAGATCGCGCAAGTAGGCGACTTCTCGTCCACGACGACCGTGATCGGACTGCCTTCGACGCCGGCGCGGAACACCAACCGGCACCCGCAGGCCAGACGCGCCTGGCTGAAACCCTTGAGCATTGAACCCTTTCGGCAGGCGCGGGCCCGAGCCCGACGCCAGTCCCGATCTTACTACACCGCCCGCCGGTCGCGGCTAGAGCAGCCCCTTGATGTCGGCCTCGTATTTCGACTTCCCGACGAGGCCGGAATTCTTGTGGCAGATGCGACCTTCCCGGTCGATGACGAACGTCGTCGGGATGCCCCACATCGGCCCGTAGGCGTCCTGCAGGTCGTCACGATCGCCGCCGACGAGCACGGGGTAGTTCATCTTGTACTGCGCGGCGAAATCCTTCAGCATCGCCGGCGTGTCGTCCGCGTCCACCGAGACGCCGACGAACTGGAGGCCCTTTTGCCCGTAGGCCTCCTGCAGCTCAACAAATCCCGGAATCTCGGCCTTGCACGGCGGACACCATGTGGCCCAGAAGTCGAGGACGAGGACCTTGCCCTTGAACGACGCAAGGCTCACCTTCTCGCCGTTCATGTCGCTGACGGTGAAATTGAGGTTCGCCTTCTTCGCGTTGGCCGGACACGCCGCCGGATCGTCGCCGCCGCGTGCCAGCGCCTCGAGATCGGCCGCCGGCGAGGGCAGCGACGGCACCATCGTGTAGACCAAAGCGGTTACGGCGGCGACCGCCACCAGCCAGCGCAACAGATTCACGATCCGTCTCCTACGCACGCCACGCGCGCGCGCGCCATCTCTCTCAGTATTATGCCCCGTCGCCACCGACCTGACGCGCCAGCTCACTTACCCAACGCGAAACCCCGCGACGCGAATCGTCGAAGCCGGCGCGGCCGTCGGCCCTCGAAGTCCGCTCGACCTGACCGACCTGGCCGACCTGCTCGACCTGACCGACCTGCTCGACCTGACCGACCTGCTCGACCTGGCCGACCCGACAGACCCGTCAAAGCCTGTCTCCCCGTGAGGGCGGTCGTGCTGAGGCGATGACGGCCGCGCGCGGCGGACCAGCGTCGAGATTCAGCAAATTCCGCGAACCGCCGAGGCATGCTCCTTGCGTCACGTGCCACTCATGGCCGGGACGAGCCGAGAAGTGGTTCGATTGCGGGCGGGTGCCAGTCACAGTAAGATCCGAGAAATTTCGGACGCGATCGTAGCCGGTTGAACGTCCGCGAGGAGACTTCTATGCGCACGCGTACGTGGCGCGCCCTGGCGGGGCGTCTCGCCGGTGCCCTGTCCGCGCTTGTAGTGCTGGCGGCCGCGGAAGCTGCCCAGGCGCAGACGCCGTATGTCCCCTACTACGGCAAGAACCAGGTTCGCTACGACACCTTCCGCTGGCAGATCTACACGACCGACCATTTCGAGATCTACTACTACCCCGAGACCGAGCAGCACCTCGAACGCGTCGCCAGCTACGCGGAGAGCGCCTATCAGCAGATCAGCGCGGATCTGAAGCACGACCTCGCCTTCAAGGTTCCCCTCATCGTCTTCAAGACGAGCAGCGAGTTCCAGGAGCAGAACGTCATCCCGGGCGCGGCGCAGGAAGGCGTCGGCGCCTTCGCCGAGCCGTTCCGGGATCGCATGGTGCTCCCGATCGACGAGCCGCCGGACCTGCTCTACCGGCTGATCGTTCACGAGCTCACGCACATCTTCGAGTTCGACATCATCCCGCAGGGTCTGATCCGGCGCAGCGTCCCGCTCTGGGTCAACGAGGGCCTGTCGGACTACATGACGGGCATCTGGCGTCCGATCGATCTCATGACGGTGCGCGACGCGGCCGTCGCCGACATCGTCCCGAAGATGACGGACCTCGAGGGCTACGGCGGGTTCAGCAACCCGCGCATCATCTACAACCTCGGACACGCCGTCTTCGAGTTCATCGAGTCGCGCTGGGGCAAGGAAGGCCTGCGCCAGTACCTCTTCTCGCTTCGCAAGAGCGTCATCGGCGGCAGCGACGATGCCTATGAGGAGGCGTTCAAGCTGAAGCCGGAAGAGTTCGATCAGCAGTTCGAGAAGTACCTGAAGGACCGGTTCAAGCCGTTCCGCGACAAGGAGCGGCCGGCCGACTACGGGCGCGACCTGTCGCCGAACCCGCAGAAGACGAAGTACACGACGGTGCTCTCGATCGAGCCGTCGCCGACCGGAGAGCTGATGGCCGCGATGGCCGGTAACCGCAAGGATCAGGAACTCGATCTCGTGCTGCTGTCGGCGCACGACGGCACGGTCGTCCGGAATCTCACGCCCGGGTTCGACCAGAACTACGGATTCGCCTACATCATCACGCCCGGCGGCCGCTGGAACACGGTCTCCTGGATGTCGTGGGCGCCGACCGGCGACCGGATCGCGTTCTTCGTCCGCACGGAGAAGGAGCGCGCGCTCGTCATCGAGGACGCGGTCTCCGGGAAGATCGAGCAGCGCATCGCGATGAAGACCGTCGACGAGCCCGAGTCGCCGGCCTTCTCGCCCGACGGGCACCATGTGGTCTTCTCGGCGCTGCGGAATGCCATCGGCGACCTCTTCATGCTCGACCTCGACTCCGGCAAGATCGAGAACCTCACGAACGACGCCTTCGCCGACTACGGGCCGACGTTCTCGCCGGACGGCACGTATCTGGTCTACATGTCCCGCATCAGCGGCAACGAGAAGCTGTTCCGCCTCGACCTGGACACGAAGAAGAAGACGCAGCTCACGTTTGGCACCCACGACGATGCCCAGGCCAAGTTCGTGGACGACCACACGCTGGTGTTCCCGTCGACGGCCGTGAACCCGACGGTGCCGATCGAGCCTGAGGTCGCCAAGAACGGGAACGTCTTCAATATCTGGACGCTCGACATGAAGACCGGCGAGCTGCGCCAGTACACCGACTGCGTGGGCGGCAACACCACGCCGATCGTGCTGCCCGATGACCACTCGCCGCGGATCGCCTTCGTGACCTACTTCAAGGGCGAGTGGGGCGTCCACACGCTCGAACGGAAGGACCCGCTGCAGACGGCGCTCGTCAGCGACTTCGGCGAGCCGGGCCAGGGTCCGCCGGTCGACTTCCAGCCGCCGCTGACGCACACGATGGTGCAGGCGAACAAGCGGACGAAGAAGGCGTTCGAGAAGATGTTCCTCGACGGCCGGCCGCCGGTGAACGTCGGCATCACCAGCGGCGGCGACGTCTACGGCGGCACGCAGATCACGTTCTCGGACGTTCTCGGCGACAAGCAGATCAACTTCTTCGCGGCGTCGATTTCGCAGTATCGGACGATCGCCGGGTCGTACGTGAACCTCTCGCGCCGGTTCAACTACGCCATCCAGGGCTTCTCGCAGACGGACTTCTTCTACGGCCAGGTGCCCGGCGCCTTCTACGATCCGTCGCTCACCCCGTACGTCAGCCGCGATCAGGCGCTGGCCACGCGGACGACGCAGGGCGGCAGCATCTATGGGGTCTACCCGCTCAGCCGCTATCGCCGTGTGGAAGTCTCGGCCGGGTTCGTCAACTTCAACGAAGAGTATTCCGACGCGGCCCTGCAGCAGTACTCGCAGCAGTACCAGGAGCAAGTCTACGGACAGCCGCTCTTCAACAACGGCAACGAGATGCCGCTGTCCATCTCCTACGTACAGGAGACCACGGTCTTCCGGGAGTTCGGGCCGCTGTCGGGCAACACCATGCGGGTAAGCTACACGCTGGCGCCGGCGATCGGCAGCCTGCTGTCACGGCAGACGTTCGACGCGGACCTGCGGTACTACCTGCGTCTGGGCGGGTCAGGCCTGCTGGCGCTGCGCGGACGGGCGTTCAAGAGCAACGGCACCGCCGCCGACTTCAACTACTTCGGCGGCAACGCCGACCTGCGCGGGTTCGAGTACCTGCAGTTCATCGGCAACCAGACTTACTACGCGAACGCCGAGCTGCGCTTCCCGCTGATCGAGGCGATGCTGACGCCGATCGGCGTCCTTGGCGGCGTCCGCGGCGTGTTCTTCGCCGGCGCCGGGAGCGCGTTCTTCAACGACCAGCCCTTCCAGTTCTGGTCCAACAAGGACCAGATCGTCACTCCGATCGTCGGTTACACCACGGACATCAGCGGCCAGCCGGTGCCGATCTTCGGCGATCCGGTCCAGATCTCGGGGCTGCGTCTGGTGGACGGGCGCGCGTCGTACGGTTTCGGTCTCGAGACCTTCGCGCTGGGGTTCCCGATTCATTTCGACTGGGCGTGGCGAACGCTGCTCAATCGGGACTATGAGGACGCGCTCTTCGCGAGCGTCGGCGGCAGCCACGAGTACCGCCGTCCGCAGTTCAAGGTGTGGATCGGGTTCGACTTCTAGATAGGACGGAGGAAGGCGAGGGAGGCAAGGGGGGCAAAGGCTTCCTCTAGCCTCCCTCGCCTTCCTTGCCTCCCTCGCCTTCCTCGCTTCCCTCGCCGTTTCTGTCGAAGTAGTCGAGGTACGCGGCCATCGCGGCGCGATAGTGCTGGCGGGTGACTGCGCCGACGGCGCCCGCGTCACGTGACGTCAGGGCGTTCAGCAGGTCATGGTGTTCGCGCTGCGCCTGCGGGACGCGGTGCGAGAGCACGCCGTCGTAGAAATACCGGCGGATCCGATCCCACCGATCCAGCGCCTGCACGTTCGTCTGCCGCAGCAGGGGCAGCCCCGGCACGTCGCTGATGGCGACGTGGAAGCGGGTATTGAGGTCGGCCCAGGCGTCGAACTGGTTGCGGTTGACCGCTTCGTCCATCGCCTTCACGTAGTCCGCCAGCCGCGTCAGCGCGGCGTCGTCCGCGCGGATCGCCGCGAGGCGGCCCGCCACCATCTGCAATCCCTCGAGCACAGAGAAGACGTCCACGATTGATTCCCGCGACAACGGCGCCACCGTCGCGCCGACGTGCGGGGTCGTTTCGACCAGTCCTTCCGACTGCAGCAACTGCAGAGCTTCTCGCACCGGGATCGTGCTGACGTGGAGCCGCCGGGCGATGTCCTCGATGACGAGGCGCTGCTCGGGCTGGAGCGCGCAGCCCAGAATTTCCTCCCGCAGCGTGTGATAGACGAGCTCCTGCTTGGTGCGGAACGCGGGCGTCCGTACGTCGGCGCGGGGGATGTCGGGAGGGGGCTGGGACGCCGGCATTAATAGTCGGAAAGTATTGCCCACTTACACCGCCGAGCGTTGAAGTGGACTACCCAAATATGATATACGCCTTACGCACACGGCACAACCGCCTGAAATTTGTGAGGAATTAGCCAATTGGTCAGGTCAGTTACCCTCGGGACACCTGACCACTTCTCAACGGGCCACGGAGGAGATCATCATGAGCTGTCGCGCGGCAACATTCTTTATCCGGAGGGTCGGCTGCGTCCTGATCGGCGCCGCCCTGATCTTCGGACTCCTGCCGCGGTCCGTCGCCGCTCAGGCGGTCACGGGCACGATTGTCGGGACCGTCACCGATGCTTCTGGTGGCGTGGTCGCGGGCGCCAAGGTCACGCTCACCAACGAGGGCACGCAGTACACGCGCACGGTCACGTCTGACGCGAACGGTGAGTACGTCGCCCCGCAGTTGCCGACCGGCACCTACACGGTGCTGGCGGAAATGACCGGCTTCAAGGCGACGGCCCTCTCGGGCATCGAGGTCGGCGTCGACTCTCACGTCAAGATGGACGTGAAGCTCGAAGTCGGCCAGATGACTGAGTCGGTCAAGATTGAGGCATCCACACCGCTGCTCCAGACCTCGTCGTCGGAGCTCGGAACGACCGTGCATTCGGAGCAGATCAGGACGCTCCCGTTGAACGGCCGGAACTTCGTGTCCCTGACCCGCACGGTGCCGGGCGTGCTCCGCGGCATCCCCGGCGCGAACATCGACGGCGCCGGCAGCCTCGCCTGGCGCGCCTCGGCGTCGTTTTCCGCCAACGGTCAGCGTTCGCGCGATAACAACTACATGCTCGACGGCGTCGACAACAACGAGACATGGCTGCAGACCGTCGTGATCTTCCCGAGCGTGGACGCCCTCGACGAGTTCAAGATGCAGACGAGCACCTACTCGGCCGAGTTCGGCCGTTCGACGGGCGGCGTCGTCAACCTGCAGATCAAGTCGGGCACGAACCAATACCACGGCAGCGCCTACGAGTTCCTCCGCAATGACGCGTTCGATGCGAACAACTTCTTCAACAACCGCGCGCACCGCGCCAAGCCGGATTTCAAGCAGAACCAGTTCGGCGGCACGCTAGGGGGCGCCATCTTCAAGGACAAGACGTTCTTCTTCGGGGACTACCAGAGGCACAGGGAGAAACTGGGCCAGACCTTCCTGTCCACCGT
>JBKPSY010000042.1:0-8940 GCA_046735235.1 Acidobacteriota bacterium
ACCCAGGGAAGCGCGGCGAGCAGGTAGTTCCGCTCCCAGAGCGCGGTCCAGGGCAGGATGATCAGCAGAAGGCCGGCTTCGAAGAAGCAGGCCGCGAAGAACAGATGTCGCATCAGCTTTCCGTCTGCACGCGGGAGAGCCGATCGACACGGGCCGTCACGTCACGATAGTCGCGCGCATCCGCCTGCAGCTCCAGATAGACCGCCAGCGCGCGGGACGTCTCGCTCGAGTCCTCGAGCGCCAGGCCCAGCTCGTACAGCAACTGTCGGCCCGCCTCAGGCGTCGGCGCGGGCGCCTCGGCGGCGCGCTCGAACCACTCGACGGCAGACGCCACGTCTCCTCGATCACGCAGCAGCCGCGCCAGCAGCGCCGAGGCGTCGAAGCGCAGCCTCGGCGACTTGGCGGCCTGCTCCAGCTCACGCACGGCGTCGTCGACCATGCCCATGTCCCGGTACGTCAGGGCGACCTTGTAATGCTGCTCTGCCTGATCGGCGGCGCTCTGGCGCGACACCTCGTCGCGGAAGTCGCGGAAGACGTCGTCCAGATTCGACGGGTCGGGACGATCGGGCATGCTCGATCCTTTCTGTGCGGCCACGGCCGCCAGGGTATGTGGCTTCAGGCCGTCGATGACGGCGCTGAGGTCAATCTCAGGCGCCACTGCCGTTCCGGTGTGCGCGTCGGCGTTGCCGTCCTGATCATCGCCCAGGACGGCCGTAAGGTCGATAGCCCCGTGGGCCAGCTTGAACGGGTCGTGAGCGAGCGGCGCGTTCCCGGCGGCGACGGCCCCGCACAGGACGAGCGCTTGCCGCAGACGCTCCTGGAATCGGCGGTCTTCCGGTGCGTGAGCCACCAGATCTTCGGCGATGACGCGCGCCGCGCCACCTTCTCCGGCAGCGAGGTACGCGCCACACAGGGCATCCTGCGCTGCGGTTCTCTCGCTGTCGAGCCCGGCGTCGACGGCGACTTCGATGAGCTTCATCAGGCACAAGAGGTGTCCCGGATGTCTCGCGACGAACTGCTTGAGGATCGCGGCGGCGGCCGGGCCGTCGCCGCCGGCGAGCGCCTCCTCGGCCCCGAACTCCGCCAGCGGCCATCCCAGGGCGGGCACGGCGTCGACCAGGCGCGCCACCAGCCCGTCAACGAGTTGACCCGCAGCATGCCAGCGGCTCAAGCAGTCGCGCACATGATCGAGACGTCCGGACTTCAGCCACACCTCGAGTTGCAGCCGTTGCAACTCAGGATCATCGACGCTGCCGAGCGAGCTGAGTTGCTCGTCGGCGCGCGGCTCGTCACCCAGCGCAGCCAGCAGCCGGGCGCGGAGTACGGCAAGACCTCGCGCCTCCGCCGCAGTTTCGAGGCCCTGGTCCACCGCCGTGAGCGCCTGAACCAGGTCACCCGCCTGCTCGTACGACGCCGCTACGGCCGTCCAGTCCTCCGGCGTTCTCGCAAATTCGCGTGCCGCATCGCAATCGCCGCGCCCGAGCAGGACGCCGAGCAGGCGCTGCCGGAGCGCCAGATCATCTGGCGCGAGCGCCACAGCTTCCCGCAGGACGTCGACGGCTTCGTCCGGGCGTTCGGCGGCGTTCAGATCGTCCGCGACGCGCTGCAGTTCCGCGATCCCCAGATCGCCGTGACCGGCGGCGGCCGCGGTGCGAGCGGCCTGCCGACGGGCACTGAAGTCCGCGCGATCGAGGCCGCTGATCGTCAGCATCGCGGCCGCGGCGCCCTTCGTGTCGCCGCGCATCTGCCTCGCGCGGGCGAGGTTCGTCAAGTGCGCCCGGGCCTCTACGGTGATTCCGCCCTTGATCGCGATCGCCGCGAGGCGGTCGAGCGTGTGCTCGTTCAGCGGTTCGATCTTCAGGACGCGCTTGTAGAACGCCTCGGCGCGCGGCAGGAAGCCCTGATCGGCGAGGTGGTCGGCCTGGCGATTGAAGAGGGCGGTCGCCCGCGCCGGCTGGTTCGCGCGCAGGTAGAGATCCGCGGCTGCGGTCACCGTTTTCCAGTCGTCGGGAGCTTCACCGAGCACGCGTTCGTACTCCGCCAACGCCTGGTCGAGGCGACCGAGCTTTACCAGCTTCTCCGCTTGCTTGAGCGCCTCGTCTCGATCGAATGCCACGGTTCCGCCTGCTACGGCCCGACCGCCGTCACTCGATGGTATCAAAGAGGGTCGGCGGCCTGAACGAGCGGCGGTGCGCCGTCGAGTAGCCAAAACGCGCGACGGCCTCGAGATGATCCGCCGTCGCGTACCCCTTGTGACGATCGAAGCCGAAACGCGGGTCGGCTGCGTGCAGCGCTTCCATCAGGCGATCGCGATGCACCTTCGCGATGATGGACGCGGCTGCGATCGCCGCACAACGACGGTCGCCCTTGATGATGCCTCGCTGCGGCAGAGGTAAGTCGGGGATGCGAAATGCGTCGACGATGACGACGTCGGGCAGGCGGGACAGCGACATCACGGCCTGCCGCATGGCGGCGAGCGACGCGCGATGGATATTGATGCGATCGATCTCAGCCGGCTCGACCGCGGCAACCGCCCAGGCCATGGCCCGACGCGTGATGGTGTCGTAAAGACGGTCGCGGCCGGCGGCCGGCACGAGTTTGGAGTCGCGAAGACCGGCGATATGCCGCGCCGGGTCGAGCACCACCGCGGCGGCGACGACCGGGCCGGCCAGGCAACCCCGGCCGACCTCATCCACGCCTGCGACGTGAGCGAGCCCCAGACGTCCGAGCGCGTTTTCTACCGTGCGCCGTGCCAAGTGCCGCGTCACGGGCCTTGCGTGTCCCGAGAACTGAACTACGAGGCTGTCGTGGGACGCTTGGTTTCCTTCATCCGCGCGGCCTTGCCCTTCAGATCGCGGAGGAAGTAGAGCTTCGCCCGACGCACGCGCGCCGACCGAACGATCTCCACCTTCTGGATGACCGGCGAGTGCAGCGGGAAGATGCGCTCGACGCCTTGTCCGGCCGAGACCTTCCGCACGGTGAAGGACGCCCGCAGGCCGCCACGGTGCTGGCCGATCACGGTGCCCTCGAACACCTGCACGCGCTCCTTGTCGCCTTCCTTGATCTTCACGTGCACCCGAACCGTATCTCCGGACTTCATGCGGGGCCGCTCGACCATCTGGCTCCGCTCGACGACGTCAATCGCGCTCATCACTCACTCCTCTTCTTTCAACAGTTCCCGGTACAGCGACTCTTCGACTGGTCCGAGCGTCGCGCCATCCAGCAAATCCGGACGCCGTTCCAGCGTGCGCCGAAGCGCTTCCCGCCGCCGCCACCGGTCGATCTCCGCGTGGTGTCCCGACAGTAGCACGTCGGGCACTTTCCAGCCTTCGAACTCCGCCGGCCTCGTGTAGTGCGGGTAGTCGAGCAGGCCCCGCGAGAAGGAATCCTCGCCGACCGATCGCTCGTCGCCCACCACGCCCGGCACGAAGCGGCTCACCGCGTCGATGATCACCATCGCCGCCAGCTCACCACCGCTCAGCACGTAGTCGCCAATCGAGATCTCCTCGGTGGCGACGTGCTCGCGAATCCGTTCGTCCACGCCCTCATAGCGACCGCAGAGGATCGCCACGTGGCCCAGTCCCGCGAGCCGCTCCGCCTCGCGCGCCGTGAGCACGCGCCCCTGAGGCGAGGTGAGCACGATCGCACCAGGCGTGCCGCGCGTCGCCTTCAGATGCTCCACGGCCCGCGTGAGCGGCTCGGGCTTCAGCACCATCCCCGGCCCGCCGCCATACGGCACGTCGTCGACGACGCGATGCCGGTCGGTGGTGAACTCGCGCAGATCGTGCACCTTCAGATTCACGACCCCGGCGGCCACGCCTCGCGCGACGACGCCCTCCGCCATCGGCGCCGAAAACATCTGCGGGAAGATCGTGACGACGTCGAACTTCACCGTCCGTCTCCCCTCACGCGTTCAGCTCGAGCAGGCCGTCGGGCGGGTCGATGGCGATCCGCTTCCCGACCGGATCGATCTCCACGCAGATCGACCAGGCCAGCGGGACCAGCACGTCCTTCTTCCCGTCGGCCGCGACCACGAGGTGCTGCGCGCCTGCCGCGCCTTCCACCGCCCTCACGGCGCCAACCTCCCTGCCATCCACCGTCACGACCTCGCACCCGATCAGGTCGTGGTGGTAGTACCGCCCGTCCCGGAGCGACACCTGCGTCTCTGGCGGCACCCGAATCTCGAGGCCGTGTAGCTCGAGTGCGTCGTTCATCGACGCGACGCCTTCGAGCGTCAGAACGGGTCGCTCCTTGTGGAAGCGCGCGTCCTGAATCACCAGCGACGTCGGCACGCCCTTCCGGAGCACCCAGATCGTCGCGCCGGGCGCGAAGCGCTCGGCGGCGAAGTCGGTCCGGGGCGTCACGATCACCTGGCCGCGATGGCCGTGCGGGCGGGCGATGTGCCCGACCAGGACGAAATCGTCCCAGGCCGCCACTCCTACTCCGAGTCGCGGATTTCGAGCACGGCCTTCATGCCGTCCTGGTGCGCCGTCGCCTCGACAAGCGTCCTGAGTGCGTCGGCGATGCGTCCCTGCCGGCCAATCACCTTGCCGGTCTCCCCGGGGGCCACGGTCAACTCGACCAGCGTCGTGCCCCGGTGCTCGTTCTCGGTGACCTTCACGGCGTCGGGCGCGTCGACCAGCGCCTTCGCGATGGTCTCGACGACCTGCGCGACGTGGCTGGCCACCCGCTACTCCGCTGCGGCGGGCGCGGCCGCCGGCAGGTGCCGCGCGATCAGCGTGCGCACGGTGTCGGACGGACGAGCGCCCTTGCCGATCCAGTACTGCACGCGCTCGCGATCGATCTCGATCTTCGCGGGCTTCGTGCGCGGGTAGTAGTGCCCGAGGATCTCCACGAACGCGCCGTCGCGCGGCGTGCGCCGCTCGGTGACCACCACGCGGAAGAAGGGCCGCTTCTTCGCGCCGACTCGCCTCATACGAATTGCCAGCATTCGGTTCTCCAGACTACGGACTTCAGACTACGAACTACGATGGCGGGGCTGAAGCCCCGCCCTACTGCTGCACCGCAGCACTGCAGCACCGCAGCACTGCAGCACTTAGAACCTGCCGCGAAGGGCTTTCATCGCGCCGCGCATGCCCTTGCCACCGCCCTGCATCGCGCCGAGCTGCTTCAGCATCTTGCGCATCTGCACGAACTGCTTGAGCAGACGATTCACCTCTTCGACCGACGTCCCGCTGCCGCGCGCGATGCGCTTGCGGCGGCTGCCGTTGATTACGTCGTGCCGCCGCCGCTCGTGCGGCGTCATCGAGCCGATGATGGCCTCGATGCGGTTCAACTGCCCTTCGTCGGGCTTGTTGGCCGCGAGCTGCTTGATGTTCCCCATCCCCGGGATCATCCCGAGGATCGACTCGAGCGGGCCCATCTTCCGGATGGTGCGCAGCTGATCGCGAAAGTCCTCGAGCGTGAACTCGTTCGCCCGAAGCTTCTGCTCCAGCTTCTGCGCATCCCCGATGTCGATGGCCGCTTCAGCCTTCTCGATGAGCGACAGCACATCGCCCATCCCCAGCAGCCGTGAGACGACGCGGTCCGGGTGAAACGCCTCGAGGTCTTCCAGCTTCTCGCCGCTGCCGACAAACGCGATCGGCACGCCGACAACCGAGACGACCGAGAGCGCCGCTCCGCCCCGGGCGTCGCCATCGAGCTTGCTCAGCACGACGCCCGTGACGCCGACGCGGCGATTGAACTCACCGGCGCTCTTGATGGCGTCCTGCCCCGTCATCGCATCCGCGACGTACAGCAGATCCACAGGCTCGACGGCGGCCTTGATCGCCTCGAGCTCCGTCATCAGCGCGTCGTCGATGTGCAACCGGCCCGCGGTGTCGACGATGACGACGTCGCACCCGACGTTTTTCGCCTCGGTCACCGCGCCGCGCGCGCGCACGACGGGATCGAGCTCGTCCTTCGGGTCGTGCACACGCAGCGACGCCTGGCGCCCGAGCACGTTCAGCTGCTCGATGGCCGCGGGACGCCGCACGTCGGTGGAGACGACCAGCGGGTGACGTCCCTGCCGCGTCAACCATCGTCCAAGCTTGCCGGTCGTCGTCGTCTTGCCCGAGCCCTGCAGGCCAAGCATCAGCACCACGCGCGGGCGCCGATCCGTCGGCTGCAGGCCGCCCTTCGCATCGCCGAAGAGCGCGAGCATCTCGTCCCTCACAATCCTGACGACCTGCTGGGCAGGCGTCAGGCTGCGAAGGACTTCCTGATCGAGCGCGCGCTCGCGGACCCGATCGATGAACGCCTTGACGACCTTGAAGTTGACGTCGGCCTCGAGCAGCGCCATCCGGATTTCCCGGAGGCCCGCCTCGACCGTTTCTTCCGTCAGCCGTCCTTCGCCGCGAATCGAGCGGAAAACGTCCTGAAGGCGGCTGCTGAGCGCGTCGAACATCCGAATCGTCTTCTGGCCGGACCTGAACCGCCCTGCCCCGCGGCAGCCACACGGCTCACTGGCGCAAACCCTTATCTTATCGTGGGTTGGCGCTTCGCGTCAACCCGTTGAGAACGGTCCATAGGTGCAAGCGTGCATGGGTCCTTGGGAAGTTCATGAGGCACGGAGCCGGCCACCTACGGACTCATGGACCTATGGACTCATGGACCCATAGACCCATGCATTTACACGGATGACAGCCGGTGCCCGAGCTTGTCCTTCTTTGTCTTCATGTACTTGCGGGTGAATTCGGAGGCTGGAATCTCGAGCGGGAGGGACTCCGCAACGGCAAGGCCGTAGCCCTGGAGGCCGATGAACTTGCGCGGGTTGTTGGTGAGGAGCCGCATCGTGCTGACGCCCAGGTCGCCCAGGATCTGGGCGCCGATGCCGTAGTCGCGCTGGTCAGCCTTGAAGCCGAGCCGCTCGTTGGCTTCGACAGTATCCAGCCCCTGGTCCTGCAGTTCGTAGGCGCGGATCTTGTTCGCGAGGCCGATGCCGCGCCCTTCCTGGTTCAGATACAGCAGGACACCACGGCCTTCGGCGCCAATCCGCTGCATGGCGGCCTCCAGTTGGGGACCACAGTCGCACCGCGCGGAGTGGAAGACGTCGCCCGTGAGGCACTTCGAGTGGACGCGGACCATGATCCCCTCGCCATCGCCGACGTCGCCGCGCACCAGCGCGACGTGCGTTTCGCCGTTCAGCAGGCTCTCGTAGGCGTGCACGCGGAACTCGCCGTACTCGGTCGGCAGCTTCGCGCTCGCGACCCGGCGCACCAGCCGCTCCGTGCGCATCCGGTATTGAATGAGGTCGGCGATCGTGATGAGCGGCAGGTCGTAGCGCTTCGCCAGGCGCGACAGTTCGGGCACCCGCGCCATGCTGCCCTTTTTCGTCATGATCTCGCAGATGACGCCGGCGGGCGTGAGTCCCGCGAGGCGCGCGAGATCCACGGCGGCTTCGGTATGCCCCGCGCGGACGAGCACCCCGCCGTCGCGAGCGCGCAGCGGCGAAATATGTCCCGGACGAAGCAGGTCCTGCGGCCTGGTACCTGGCGCCACAGCCGTGAGGATGGTCGCCGCGCGGTCCGCGGCCGAGATGCCGGTCGTCGTCTTGCCGCGCGCGTCGATGGGCACGCACATCGCCGTCTCGCGCGCCGAGGAATTCACCGAGACGGCCAACGGGATCTCGAGCGCGTCGAGACGCTCGGGCGTCATCGCCAGGCACACCAGTCCGCGGCCGTGCGTCACCATGAAGTTCACGATCTCCGGGGTGATTTTCTCGGCCGCGACGGTGAAGTCCCCTTCGTTTTCGCGATCCTCGTCGTCCACGACAACGGCGATGCGTCCCTCGCGCATCGCGGCAATCGCGACCTCGACCGGCGCGAAGGGACGCGAACGTCGAGGCACGGCCGTCAACCGTGCGTGGGACGACCGACGCGCCGGCGTTCGCTTCGTCATGATCGAGGGGCTCCCTGCGCTGCCGTCATCAGCGACATCGCCCGCGCCACGTACTTGCCGATGAGGTCGCATTCGAGATTCACGCGCATGCCGGCGTGCGCGCCGCGCAGGTTCGTGTGCGTCCACGTGTGCGGGATGATTTGCACGTCGAAAGAGTCCTCGCCGACCGCAGCGACCGTGAGGCTGATGCCATCGACCGCAACCGATCCCTTGAGCACCAGCTGCGGCGCCAGCTCGTGCGGAAATCGGATGCGCACCCAGGTGAAATCGCCGTCTGGCCGCACGTCGACGATCGTGCCGACGGCGTCGACGTGGCCCTGGACGAAGTGGCCGCCGATCCGTGTGTCGGCGCGCATCGCGCGTTCGAGGTTCACGCGATCCCCCGGCGCCAGCTCGCCGAGTCCCGTCACGCGGATCGTCTCCGGGCCCGCGTCGAAGGCGAGCTCCCGGCCGCCGCCCGCGATTGCCGTCAGGCAGACGCCGTTCACAGAGACGCTGTCGCCAATCGAGACGCCATCGCCGATCTCGCTCGTCACGTAGATTCTGACGGCGCCGGGCCGCTGCTCGACGGCGACAATCTCACCGATCGCTTCAACGAGGCCTGTGAACATAGCCGGAGATCAGGACGTCTGCGCCGATGGTTCGCGTCTGGACGTCGACGAGCGACGTCACCGGGATGGAGGCCGCGGCCACGCCCGTCGGCCCGAGCGGCTCGGGCGCCACGAACAGCCGCGCCTCGTCGATCATATCCGCTTCCCAGGCCGCGCGGTGGAGGCGGGGTCCTCCCTCGAGCAACACCGATTGGATGCCCTTCTCCCAGAGACGTTCCAGCGCGCCGGGCACGGTGCCGTCGAACGGCACCACCTGCCCTCCGGCGGCTTCAAGCGCCTGCACCCTGTCGGCGCGGTCAGCCATCGTCTCGGGCGTGGTCAGCACGAGGACAGGGCCGGCGTCGAGCGCCCCGAAAATCCTCGCGGACGCCGGGGTCCGGAGCGACCGGTCGAAGATCGCCCGGACGAGCGGACGCGATCGGAACAGCTG
>JBKPSY010000043.1:0-7351 GCA_046735235.1 Acidobacteriota bacterium
CCTATGCACCCATGCACCCATGCGCCCATGGACCTATTTCAGGTTGTACTTCTTCGCGTAGTACCTGAACGACCGGAAGCTCATACCGAGCAGCTCCGCTGCACGCACCTGGACACCGCCCGCGCGCTCCAGTGCCTGCGCCAGATAGCGCCGCTCGACGCTCTGCACGTGCTGCTCGAGATCGAACCCGCCGTCCGGCAACGGCGCCACGTCGCCGGCGCCCCCAGGGACCTGGGTTCCTCGAACCTGTGAGGGCAGGCTTTCGGGCAGGATGGTCGGCGTCCGCTCGAGCGCCACGGCTCGCTCGATCACATTTTCGAGCTCGCGGATGTTGCCCGGCCAGTGGTACCGCTCGAGCAGCGCCATCGCGTCGCCGGAGATCCCCGTCAGGGGTTTGCCCATCTGTTCGCGGTACCTCTCGAGGAAGTGCTGGGCGATGAGGGGGATGTCCTCGCGCCGCTCGCGCAGGGCCGGCAGCTGGATGGGGATGACGTTGATCCGGTAGTAGAGATCCTCGCGGAATCGGCTCTCCGCCACCATCTTCGGCAGATCCTGGTTGGTCGCCGCGACGACGCGGATGTCGGCTGCGATTTCCTCCGTGCCGCCCACACGCCGGAAGCGCCGCTCCTGCAGCACGCGCAGCAGCTTCACCTGCATCATCGGCGTCATCTCGCCGATCTCGTCGAGGAAGATCGTGCCGCCCTCTGCGACTTCGACCAGACCCTTCTTCGTAAACTCGGCGCCGGTAAACGCGCCGCGCATGTGGCCGAACAGCTCGGATTCGAGCAGCGTCTCCGGCAGGGCGCCGCAGTTCAGCGCCACAAACGGCTGGTCGCGCCGGAGCGAGTGGAAGTGCACCGCGCGGGCGACGAGCTCCTTGCCCGTGCCCGACTCGCCGGTCACCAGCACCGTGCTCGTGGTCTTCGCGACCGACTCAATCAGCTCGAACACCGACAGCATCGTCGAGCTGCTGCCGATGATGCCGGCCATGACGACGGGCTTGTTCAGCGCCCGCTTGAGGAGCACGTTCTCCTGTCGGAGCTGACGTGCCTCGAGCTTCTCGCGGACCTTCAGCTTCAGCTCGTCGACGTCGAAGGGCTTCACCAGGTAGTCGCACGCGCCGAGGCGCATCGCTTCGACGGCGGTCTCCGTGCTCGCGAAGGCCGTCATCATGATCGCCGGCACCGCCGCGTCGGCCGCCTTCGCCGCGCGCAGCACTTCGACGCCGCTCATGTCGGGCATCTTGATGTCGGAGATGAGCAGGTCCACGTGCCCCTGCTTCAGCACGGCCAGCGCCGCGCCACCGTTCTCGGCGAGCACCACGTCGTAGCCCTCGCGCTTCAGCACGATGGCCAGCAACTCGCGCATCGAGCGCTCGTCGTCGGCGACGAGCACACGTGCGATCGGAGCTGGCAGCTGTCGGCCGTCAGCCGGCAGCGACCCGTCTTCTGGCCTGCGCAAGGCAGATTTCATCGCTTGGCTTTGCCCGGAATCGAGTTCGAGAGGCCTGTCACGAGGCGTCCAACTTCCGCGGTGTGTTCCAACAGTCGCTCCGTCTCGGCCGCTTTCAGATAGCCGAACCTGCCGGCCAGCAACACGCAGGTCTCAACTTCACAAATCGACCCGTGGGCAATCGAGAGAAAGTGCCTGAACTCTCCGTCAGCGCGCCGGCCTTTGCCTTCAGCGATGTTGCACGACACGGAGACCGCCGCAGCCCTGACTTGTGCTGTGAGGCCGAATGTCTCAGTTCTCGGCCAAGACGCCGACGCCGTGTAGACCGCCTCGGTCAAATCCATGGCGCTCTGCCACGCAATCAGGTCTCGATAGTTCCGAATCGTCACGGCCATCCTCCGCTTTCAAGCAGCGCTGCCAGCCGCCAGCGTCCCGCTGCCCGCTTCTGCCCGCGACTTCAACCGCACCACTACCCTCGTCCCCTTCCCCACCTCCGACTCAATTCCCACCTCCCCGTGGTGGTCCGAGACGATGCGGTGGACGATCGCCAGGCCGAGGCCCGAGCCGCGCGGGAACGAGCCGCGGAACGGCTGGAACAGGGTGTCCAGCTGCTCGGCGGGGATCCCGATGCCTTCGTCTTCCACTTCGAGGGCGACCATCCCTTCGCCTCCCTCGCCTCCCTCGCCCCCCTTGCCGCGTTCTGCCGGCCCCGTGGCGCGAAGCACGAGCCGGCCGCCGTCGGGCATCGCCCGCAAGCCGTTGGTGGCGAGGTTCCACACCACCTGCCGCACCTGCGCGTCGTCCCCGTCAACGATCGGGCCGTTGTCGGGCGCCTCGACCTCGATCCGGTGCGCCGGCAGCACCTCGGGACCGTTGCGGATCAGCACCGCGGTGTCGCGCAGCAGGCGGCCAAGGTTGACCGGGCCGGCCGCGAGCGGCTGCGGCCGGGCGTACGACAGGAACGACCGGATGATGTCGTTCAGCCGATCCGACTCGCGCAGGACGATGTCCATCAAATCGGCCTGCTCCTCCGTCAGCCGCAGCTCGGCGCGGAGAATCTGGATCGAGCCGCGCATGGAGGCGAGCGGGTTGCGGATTTCGTGCGCGATGCCGGCGGCCATTTCGCCGACGGCCGCGAGGCGCTGCCGCTGACGGCCCTCGCGCTCGAGACGGCGCATCTCGGTGACGTCCTGGAACGTCAGAAGGTAGCCGCCGCGGCCGTCGGGCGTCACGAGGTGCGCGGCGCTGAGACCGAGATCGAGCGCCTGGCCGCCTTCCGTCCGGAAGACATAGTCGGCGCGTGCGGCGCGCTGCCCCCCGAGGTCAGACTCGAGGAGCTGGACGAAATCCTCGGGCAGCTGCAGCACCGCGCCGGAGTGACGGCCGACGACGGCCGCGGCGGGCTGGCCGATGATGGCCTCGGCCGCGACGTTGAAGGTGATGATGCGGCCTGCGCGATCGGTTGTCGCCAGACCGCTCGTCAGGCTGTCGATCACGTGCTGGTTGTACGCCTGCAGGTCGGCGAGCGCCAGCGAGGCGTCCTCGAGGCGGGCGTCGGCGCGGCGCAGGCGATCGGCCAGCGATCCGGCGAGCAACCCGACTGCCGCCAGCGCGATGCTGTCGGTGGCGACGGTGAAGGCCGCGATGCGAACCGGCGGCAGGAGCGGCCGCAGGTCGCTCATCCAGTGCCCGGCGAAGTAGCCGGGGCTGCCCATGTACGCGGCCAGCACCACCACCGCGTACATCACGGCGCTGAGCGCGGCCACGCGAAGAGCCCCCGGCTTGCGCTGCACCGAGGCGGCGCCGATCACCGGCACCACATACAGGAGCGGGAAGTAGCTGGTCGCGCCGCCCGTGAAGTAGATGAACGCAGTGACGATGCAGGCGTCGCAGAAGAACTGCAGGTCCGCCAGCCATGGCCACCGCTCGACGTAGACGATCGTCGTCGCGTAGACGACGCTGAGGGAGTACGTGAGGCCGATCAGGAAGAAGAACGGATCGATCGGCAGCGACCCCGGCTGGTTGATCTGGAAGACAGTGGCCGACCCCAGCAGCAGCGTGCTGATGACGACGCGGGCCCAGATGAGCCACACGAGTCGCCGACGCCGTTCCGCGCTGCCCACGTCGGACCGTTCTCTAGTTGGCCAGCTTGCTGATCAAGTCGAAGATCGGCAGATACATCGCAATGACAATGCCGCCCACGGCCACGCCGAGAAACGCGATCATGACCGGTTCGAGCAGCGTCAGCAGCCCGGCGACCGCCGTGTCCACTTCCTCTTCGTAGAACTCCGCGATCTTCCCGAGCATCGTGTCGAGCGCGCCCGTCGCCTCGCCGACGCTGATCATCTGCACGACCATCGGCGGGAAGACGCCGGTTTCCTTCAGCGGCGCGGCGATGGAGTTGCCGCCTTCGATGCTCTTCCTGGTGGAGAGGATCGAGTCCTCGACGATGGCGTTGCCAGACGTCCGCGCGGTGATGTCGAGACCATCGAGGATCGGGACGCCGGAGCTGATCAGCGTCGAGAGCGTGCGGCAGAATCGCGCGACGGCGATTTTCCGCATGATCAGCCCGAGGATGGGCAGCTTCAGCACCGTGGCGTCCACGACACGCCGGCCGTTGGTCGTCGAGTAGTACTGCTTGAAGGCCCAGCCGAGCGCCACGCCCCCGACGATCCCGATCCATCCGAACCGCACCAGCAGGTTGCTCAGCTGAATGACGATGCGCGTCGGCAACGGCAGCTCCGCGCCGAGCGAGGCGAACATGCCGGCGAACGTCGGGATGACCTTCCAGAGAATCGCGGCCACGACGATGCCGGCGATGGCGATGACCGCGATGGGGTAGATCATCGCGGACTGCACCTGGCTCTTCAGCTTGACGGCCTTCTCGATGTACGTCGCCAGGCGCTTGAGAATCGTGTCGAGGATGCCGCCCGCTTCGCCCGCGGCCACCATGTTGGTGAACAGCGGGTCGAACGTCTTCGGGTGCTTCCGCATCGCGTCGGCCAGCGACTGGCCGTTCTCGACGTCCGACCGCGTCTGCAGGATGGTGGCCGCGAAATTCGCGTCCTCTTCCTGCGTGCCGAGGATCTCGAGACACTGCACCAGCGGCAGACCGGCGTCGATCATGACCGAGAACTGGCGGACGAAGATCGCGAGGCTCTTGGCGGTGACGCCCTTTCCGAGCTTGCCCTTCTTGGGGGCAGCCTCCGCCTTCGCCTTCACGGGCGTCACTTTCGTGACGAGGACCTGCTCACGGCGCAGCATCGCGACGACGGTGTCCATCGTGTCGCCGACGCGCTCGCCCGTGACGTTCTCGCCCGACCGTGTCCGTCCGCTGAATGCAAAAGTGGGCATCTTAACTACCTTCGGTGAAGCTGGCGGCTGTCAGCTGGCGGCTGGCAGCAGGCGATCTGCTGCCCGCTGCCCGCCGATCGCTGCCGGCTTCGCGGATATCTCCTATCTACGTATCGGCGGAACGGCGGCGGGCCTGAGGGGCCGGCCCGACAATCCCGCGCCGGCGACGACGCCGACGCCCCGGTTGATCATTTCCTGGAGCTCTTCGCGGTTCGAGCTGCCGAGGAGCGCGGTTTCGAGGGTGATCTTGCCCGACAGGTGCAGGCTCGCCAGGGCCTGGTTGGCGGTCTGCATCCCGAGCTTTTCCTGGCCGGTCTGCATCGCCGAGTAGATCTGGTGGATCTTGTCCTCGCGAATCAGGTTCCGGATGGCCGGGGTCGGAATCAGGATCTCGAGCGACACCACTCGCCCGCCGTTTGCCTTGGGCAGCAGCGCCTGGCAGACGATGCCTTCGAGGACCAGCGAGAGCTGCGTGCGGATCTGCCCCTGCTGATGGGCCGGGAAGACGTCGATGATGCGGTTGATCGTCTGCGCCGCCGAGTTCGTGTGGAGCGTGGCGAACGTCAGGTGACCCGTCTCGGCGATGCGCAGCGCCGACTCGATCGTCTCGAGGTCGCGCATTTCGCCGATGAGGACGACGTCGGGATCCTCGCGGAGCGCCGCGCGCAGGGCGACCGAGAAGCCGTTGGTGTCGCTGTGCACCTCGCGCTGGTTCACCAGGCAGTTCTTGTGCGGGTGGATGTACTCGATCGGATCCTCGATCGTCAGGATGTGCTCGCGGCGCTCGATGTTGATCTTGTCGATCATCGACGCCAGCGTCGTCGACTTGCCGCTGCCGGTCGGGCCGGTGACCAGCACCAGGCCGCGCGGCCGATCGGCCAGGTTGGCCAGCACCTGGGGTAGCCCAAGCTCCTCGAAGGAGCGGATGCGCTCGGGGATCAACCGGTACACCGCGGCCACGGCACCGCGCTGGTTGAAGAGATTGCAGCGGAAACGCGCGAGGCCCTTGATGCCGAACGAGAAGTCGAGCTCGAGGGCTTCCTCGAAGCGCTTCTTCTGCGCATCGGTCAGCACCGAGTAGGCGAGCTGCTTGGTGTCGGCAGGCGTCAACTCGCCCATCTCGAGCCGTGCAAGCTTGCCGTTGACGCGCACCTGCGGCGGCGTGGCCGTCGTGAGGTGCAGGTCCGACCCGCCCAGGTCGACCGTCGTCTTCAGGAGTTCAGGCAGTGTTGGCATCTCAGTAACTATCGGTCCATGGGTCGATGAGTCCATGGGTCCATGGGGAAAGGCCCTTCCCACGGACCCATGCACCTATGAACTCATGAACCTTTACTTCACAGTCTCGCGCGCCACTTCCTCAATCGACGTGAGCCCCGCCTTGACCTTGAGCAGCCCGCTCTGGCGGAGCGTGATCATCCCGTGCTCGATTGCGCGCTTGCGCAGTTCGAGCGACGAGGCGCCGACGAGCACGAGCTCGCGCAGGTCGTCGTCGATCTCCATCACTTCGTACAGGCCGACGCGGCCTTTGTAGCCGGTGTTGTTGCACTTGTCGCAGCCCTTGCCCATCATCGGTCTCACCGAGTGCGCGTCTTCCTGCGAGAAGCCGGCCTGGAGCAGCGCCGGCGGGGGCGTGTCGTGTGGCTCCCTGCAGTTGGCGCACACCCGCCGCACGAGACGCTGGGCGCAGATCAGGTTGACCGAGCTGGCCACGAGGAACGGCTCGATGCCCATGTTCATCAGCCGGTTCACCGTGCTCGGCGCGTCGTTCGTGTGCAGCGTCGAGAGCACGAGGTGGCCCGTGAGCGCGGCCTTGACCGCGATCTCCGCGGTCTCGAAGTCGCGGATTTCGCCGACGAGGATGATGTTGGGGTCCTGCCGGAGGAAGCTGCGGAGGGCGGCCGCGAAATTGAGGCCGATGTTCTCCCGGACCTGGACCTGGTTGACGCCGGCGAGGTTGAACTCGACCGGGTCTTCGGCGGTCATGATGTTCGTCTCGGGCGTGTTGATGCGCGAGATCGACGAGTAGAGTGTGTTCGTCTTGCCGCTGCCGGTTGGCCCCGTGACCAGGACCATGCCCCACGGCTTCTGAATCGCGACTTCGAACTTGGCCAGCGACTCCTGCTCGAAGCCGAGCTTCGTCATGTCGAGCATCAGCTTGTCCTTGTCGAGGAGACGCAGGACGATCTTTTCGCCGAACAGGGTCGGCAGGCAGCTGACGCGGAAGTCGAGGTCCTTGGTGACGCCGTTGTCGGCGAACCGGATCTTGATGCGGCCGTCCTGGGGCAGGCGCTTCTCGGCGATGTCCAGCTTCGCCATGATCTTGATGCGCGACGTAATCGCATCGCGGAACTTCATGGGCGGCGACATGATGTTGTAGAGGATGCCGTCCACGCGGTAGCGGACCCGGAACTCCTTCTCGTACGGCTCGATGTGGATGTCGCTGGCGCCCTTGTGAATCGCCGACATCAGGATGACGTTCACCAGCTTGATGACCGGCGCTTCCTCTCCCTGCCGTGCCAGCGCCTCGGCGTTGATCTCCTCGAGG
>JBKPSY010000044.1:0-8850 GCA_046735235.1 Acidobacteriota bacterium
AGATGGTGCTGGCCAAGGCCGATGGCCGCATCGCCGCACATTACGAAGCGGTGCTGGTGCCGCCGGAGCTTCATGCCCTCGGCGCCGACCTGCGGCGTCGGCTGCCGGCGACGTCGGCGAGCGTGCTGCAGGTCGCGGGGCGCAAGGAACTGCTCGACGACAACCCGGTGCTGCGGCGATCGATCGACGTGCGCAACCCGTACGTCGACCCGATCAATCTCGTGCAGGTGGAGCTGCTGCGCCGGCTTCGGCAGTCGGGCGGCGACGAGCGCCTCCGAAACGCCTTTCTCGCAACCGTCAATGGCGTCGCGGCAGGAATGCGAAACACGGGTTGAGACGGGTCGGTCGAGTCTGTAGGTCTGTGGGTCTGTGGGTCTGGGCTTCAGCCCTGCAGTCAGCAGTAGGGCGGGGCTTCAGCCCCGCCATCTCCGGAGGACATCGTGCTGAAAGCGATCATCGTGATGAGCACCGCACTGGCCGCGACGCCGGCGGTCGCACAGGACTGGATGGCGCCGAACGCGACGCCGAAGACCGAACTGCTCTGGCCGGGCGCGGCGCCCGGCGCCGTCGGCGCGGAGGACGTCGACAAGCCCACACTGACGATCTACCTGCCGTCCAAGGGCCAGGCCACCGGCGCGGGCATCGTTATCTGTCCGGGCGGCGGTTATCGGAATCTCGCGATGGATCACGAGGGCTTCGAGGTCGCGCGCTGGCTGTCTTCTCGCGGCGTCGCGGGCTTCGTGCTCAAGTACAGGCTTGGGCCTCGCTATCACCATCCGGCGATGCTTCAAGACGTCCTGCGCGCCATCCGCCTGGTCCGGTCGCGCGCGGAGGAGTTCAACATCAAGCCCGATCGCGTCGGCATCATGGGCTTCTCTGCGGGCGGCCACCTGGCGTCTTCCGCAGCGACGCTCTTCGATGCGCCTGAGGCGAAGGTCGCCGACGGTCTCGACGCGGTCAGTTCGCGACCTGATTTCGCTGTGCTCGGCTATCCGGTGATTCTGATGGGCCAGGGCAGCGCGCACCGCGGCTCGCAGGAAAACCTGCTCGGGGAGAACGCGCCGGCCGATCTGGTCGCCCACATGTCCACCGAGCAGCAGGTCACCGCGAAGACGCCGCCGACGTTCATCTTCCAGACGAACGACGACACCGCCGTGCCCGCGGAGAACGCGGTGAAGTTCTATCTGGCGCTGAGGAAGGCCGGCGTGCCGGCCGAACTGCACGTCTACCAGAAAGGACCCCACGGCGTCGGCCTCGACCCACAAGACCGGGAGGTGTCAACCTGGACCGATCGACTGCTCGGCTGGCTGCGCGTCAACGGAATCATCCCGCAATAGGGTTGCGGCGAATCGTGGGGCAGGGCTTCAGCCCTGCATTCTCGTGGCGAGGGCTTCAGCCCTGCATCGCAGCGATAATGATCTGAATGCCCGACCCTGAATCCGCAATCATCGAGAAGCTCGGGCTTCCGGTTGCGCGGCGACACATTTTTCTCTGCTGCGACCAGGCGAAGCCGAAGTGTTGCGATCGCGAGCGCTCGATTGTCGCGTGGGACTACCTGAAGCGGCGCCTGATCGAGCTGGACCTGGCCGATCGTGGTGTGCTCAGGACGAAGGCGAACTGCCTGCGCGTCTGTCAGACCGGTCCGATCGCCGTCGTGTACCCCGAAGGCGCGTGGTATCGCGAATGCGATCCCCCCGTTCTCGAGCGGATTATTCAGGAGCACTTGATCGGAGGACGCCTCGTGCAGGACTACCTGATTGCCGAGGCCAGGCTTTCAGGGGATGACGATTGAATGCGGGCTGAAGCCCTGCCCTACAACCTTCAACCCGCGATCGACAACCTGCAACTTGGTGTACAAACTCCCCCTGCACTTTTCCGGGCGCTGGAGATCAGTCCGATGAAACCGACCGCCATCCTCCTTTCTGCCGTGCTGCTCGCCGGCGCGACGCCGCTCGCCGCCGACTCGCCTGCCGCCGATGACATGGCGTGGCGCATCCGGCGCGAGGCCCTCGAGCACTCGCAGATCATGAAGACCCTGCACATGCTCACGGACGTCTACGGCCCGCGCCTCACCGGATCGCCGAATCTCAAGCAGGCCGGCGAATGGGCGGCCGGGCAGATGAAGACCTGGGGCCTGGTGAACACGCATCTCGAGCCATGGACCTTCGGCCATCCGGGATGGCTGAACGAACGATTCAGCGCGTTCCTGGTCTCGCCGGTGAAGGACTCGCTCGTGGGCGAAGTGCTCGCGTGGACGCCGTCCACCAACGGACCGGTCCACGCGGCGACTGTCAAGCTGACACCGCCCGATCGGCCGTCGGCGGACGCGCTGAAAACGTATCTCGACGGCGTCGGTGACGCCGTCAGCGGCAAGATCGTCCTCGTCGGTGAGCCAAAGCTCGTCCCCGTCGATACGCAGCCGCCGGCCAAGCGGCTCTCGGACACCGACGCCCGCGCACGCTTCGATCCGGTGAACCCGGCGCCGTCGCCTTTTGCCAATCGCGTGCCTCCGACGCCGACACCCGGCGTACTGACGCCTGCGCAGGTGAACGAGCAGATCGACGCGTTCCTGGTCGCGCATCACGCGGGAGTGCGCGTGAACGACGCGGGCCGCGAGCACGGACAGATTCGCGCGTTCAACAACCGCACGTTCGACGTCGCCAAGGCAGTGCCGACGATCGTCCTGCGCAACGAAGACTACGGGCGCATCTGGCGGCTCATGGCCGATGGTCGCCCGGTCGAGCTCGAGGTCAACGTCGTCAACCACGACTACCCGGAAGGCGCGACCGTCTACAACACGATCGGCGAGATCCCCGGCACGGACAAGGCCGACGAGGTCGTGATGCTCGGCGCGCACCTCGACTCGTGGCACGCGGCGACCGGCGCGACTGACAACGCGATCGGCTCCTCGATCATGCTCGAGGCCGCGCGGATCTTGCAGACGCTTGGCGTGAAGCCGCGCCGTACGATCCGCGTCGCGCTCTGGAGCGGCGAAGAGGAAGGGCTCCTCGGATCCAAGGCCTACGTCGCCGAGCATTTCGGCAGCTTCGAGCAGCAGAAGCCCGAGTACCCGAAGTTCAACGGCTACATCAACATCGACAGCGGCACGGGACGCGTGCGCGGCCTGACGATCTTCGGACCTCCGGCGGCCGCCGACGTCGTCCGCGGAGCCGTCGCGCCGCTCGCCGATCTCGGCATCGCGGGCGCGGTTGCGACCAGCAGCCGCCGCACCGGCGGCACTGACAGCACGTCGTTCAACGCGGCGGGCCTGCCGGGCATCGGAAGCCAGCAGGATCCGATCGAGTACCAGAGCGACACCTGGCACACGAACCTCGACACCTACGAGCGCGTCATCGAGGACGACGTGAAGCAGGCGGCGATCGTCGTGGCGACCACGATCTACACGCTGGCGATGCGAGACGAAGCGATTCCCCGGTTCGGCGCCGACGCGATGCCGAAGCCGGAACCCGAGCCGCCGGCCACGCCGCCGCCGGCTCAGCCCGCTCGTCCGGCGACCTCACGGTGAACGCGCCGCAGGCGATCGGAACAGGCCTAGCCGGTGCGTTGCGCGCCTGCGAGTGGGCGGGACAGTTTTACGTCGAGCACGCCTGGCCGCTGCTGGCGATGGCGGCCGTCCCGGCGTTGGTGCGCGCGCTGATGGCGCTGCGCGTGCGTCAGATGCTGCCGCCTGGCGCCAACGAAGTCACCGAAGGGCTCGTCGCGCTCTCGCGCGCCGTGCTGGTGCTGGCGATTGCCGGGATCGACCTGCTGCCCGACACGCCATGGTGGCAGTCGATGTGGCCGGGCGCATGGACGACGCAGCTCTCCGCGCGGCTCAGTGGGATGTCGGGGCACGGGGTCGAGTGGATCAGCTTGTGCGTTGGCGTGGCGCTTATCGTCCTCGTGCTCGCTGGCCTGCTCCGATTGATGACGCTGCCCCGCCTGCTCGGCTGGGGGTTCTCGCTGATCGGCATGCGTCCGCGGGCAGCGATGGCGCGTGCCGAGCTGGTTGGGCTCATGGTCCGCAACCTGATCACCATCCCGCTCACGACCCTGCTGATGTACGCAGCCGTCGCGCGCGCGGCGCTCTGCCTGCGCGCCTGAGGACCGGCGTGCCATTCAGCCCGGGCACCGAGGTCGTCGTCCTGTCGCTGAACCGACGCGGCGAGATCGAGGCATGCCTCCGCGCCGGCGTGTATCGCGTGCGCGTCGGCGGCATGGTCACCACGGTGCGCGAGCAGGACCTGCGGCCGGCAACGTCGAAGAAGGCTCGAGATCGGTCGCGCCGTTCAGACGAACAGCCGGGAGCGGCGGCCAGCCAGGATCCGCCGCAGCGCGTGCACGCCTCGCTCGACCTGCACGGCCTGACGGTCGACGAAGCGCGGAATCGCGTGGCGGCCTACATCAGCCGTGCGATCCTCGCCGGGCTCGACCAGGTCGAGATCATTCACGGCATCGGCACGGGCCGTCTGAAGAAGGCCATCACCGCGGACCTGAAGTCGATCACTGCCGTCCGCCGCGTCGCGCCGCACCCGAGCAATCCCGGGGTGCTGATCGCGTATCTGTAGCGCAGGGCTTTAGCCCTGCCGTGGGCAGGACTGAAGGCCTGCGCTACAGACGGAACCGCAACCTGGATTCTGGGATTCGACGGATTTCCAGGATTGCAACCGAGATTGCGCGAGAAGGGGTACTGCTGTAGAGTCGGCGCGGCCAGCCTTGTCGCGATCCTCAGGTTTCGGGGGCCACCGGCGTTCCTGACACAAACGAGGACACGATGATTCCATGCACTTGGCCGACGGGCCGGACGCTGACTGCATCCGTTCTGTGCGTCCTGCTCGCTGTCGGCTGCACTTCTCACCAGCGGATCGAAATGCCCGGTGCCTCATCGCCGAGCGCGCCGTCGAGTGCGTCGGTTGACCACCTCAAGGCTGGCGACGCAGTGCGGATCACAATGAAGAGCGGTGAGACACTGAGCTTCCCGATCCAGGAATTGCGGCCGGAAGGGATCGTCGCCAGGGGCGGTTCGCGATTCCTGTACCGGGACATCGCCAGGCTCGAAAAACGCCAATTCGAAAAGACCAAGACTATTGCCCTCGTCCTCGGCCTTGGGGTTGCGGCGTTCTGCGTTCTGATAGTGCTGGCGCTCGCCACCGACGACGGCACCTTCGCGGCACCCTAGCCCCGGACCTGCTGCTACCCGGCGTCCCGGCGGACAATTACCAGTGGGCAGGCCTGAACGCCTGCGCTACAGACGGAACCGCAGATTACACCGCTTACCCAGATGATCGCGGCGTATCACGCTGACTTCGCTGTCCTGAAAAGCCACCTGGATTTCGGGATTTAGGGGATTGGCGCGACAGAAGGCCGAATCCCTGAAATCCGTGAATCCAGGTGTCTTCGAAAACCTGGTCGCAGCGTGACGTCTCTGCCTACCGCCCACTGCCTGCTACACCGTGCGCCCCCACTGAAAGTTCTCGAGAATCGATCCCCCGATGAACTCGCGCAGGATCGAGTTGTCGGGCACCGCTTGCGCTGGCGCCGGCCGGAACCACTGAAGGAACGAGAGTACCCGGCTGGCCTCGCGATACTCGGGTGTGTCCGGCCGCACCTGCAGCAGCAGCGGCTCGGCGAACGGCCGCAGCACGGAGAGTTCGTGGACGAGCGACGAGTTGAAAATCGCGTCGCTGTTTTCGGTGAACGGGAAGATGTGCAGCCGCTCCCCGCGCTGCACCGACTCCCACCGCCCGAGGGTCTGCGCGGCGCGGTATCCACGCGTGGCGGCATCGCGGACGATGCGACGGACCAGCCGCGTGTCGGAGATGCTGACGCGATTGTGCCGGTCGAGATTCAGCTGCGTGATCGCGGACACGTAGATGCGATACACCGACGAGGCCGGCAGCGCCGGCACGAGCTTCGGGTTGAGCCCGTGGATGCCCTCGATGATGACGACGTCGCGTGATCCCAGCGTCACCGTGGGGCCGGCCTCGCGCGTTCCTGTCATGAACGAGTAGCGCGGCAGCGACGTCGGGTGTCCGTTCATCAACGACAGCAAGTGCTCGTTGATGAGCGGGACGTCGATGGCGCCGAGCGCTTCGAAGTCGAGCTCGCCGTCCTCGTCTCGCGGCGTGCGATCGCGATCGACGAAGTAGTCGTCCAGCGCCACCGCGAACGGCCGCAGTCCTCCCGCCAGCAGCTGCACTGCGAGCCGCTTCGAGAACGTCGTCTTGCCCGAGGAAGACGGGCCTGCGATGAGGACGACACGGAGCCCGTCGCCGCGGCTGATGATGTCGGACGCAATCGACGCGATCCGCGCTTCGTGAAGCGCCTCGGCGACCAGCGACACTTCGGGCAGCCGGCTGTCCACGATCGCGTCGTTCAGCGCGCCTGTGCCGCGGACTCCAAGCTTGTCGAGCCACTCACCCGCTTCGGTGAACGTCGCGAACAGGTGCGGATACGGCTCGAACGGCGTGAGCTCGCTGGGACTGGCCTGATGCGGATACTGCAGGACGAATCCGGGCGGATGCGGAAGCAGACGGAACCGCTCCAGGCAGCGCGTCGACGGCACCATGTAGCCCTGCAAGTAGTCGCGACGCCCGCGCAAGTCGTAGAGGACGACGCTTTCCTGGCTGCGATGTGCGAGCAACCGCGCCTTGTCGCGCTCGCCGCGCTCCTCGAACAGCGCTATCGCCTGCTCGCGCGTGCCAGGCTTTTTCGTGATGCGCTCGTCGGCCGCGACGATCGCGCGCATGCGCTCTTCGATACGCGCGAGCTCGTCCGCGGAGAAGGACGCGCGGCCGCGCACGCGGCAGTAGTACGCGCCCAGCGTCGGCGCGGAGTGCTCGATGTAGATGCTGGCGTCTGGAAAGACTTCGGCCGCGGCCGTGATGAGCAGGAAGGCGAGGGACCGCCGATAGATGCGCATCCCGTCCGCATCGGTGAGAGTGACGGGACGCACCTCGACATCCGCCGTGACCGGCGTCGTCAGCTCGCGCAGGCGTCCGTTGATGATCGCCGCGACGGTTTCGGCGCCAGTCGTGGAGCGTGCGGCGCTAAGGATTTCGCCAACGGGAGTGCCAGGCGGCGCTTCGAAATGCCTGCCGTCCGGCAGGGTGACCAGAATGGTGCCGCGCGGCTGCGCGGGCCGAACGTCGCTCACGCGGAAAGTGTAGTTGAGTACAGGCTATGGGCTCTAGGCTATAGGCTCTGGGTACTGCAGTACCCGAAGCCCGAAGCCCAGAGCCCAGAGCCTTCTTACGTCTTCCCCGCACCCTTCGCGGCCTTCGCGTGAATGAACGAGAAGTTCAGCTCGGGCAGCGGATAGAACTTCGCCGCCGCGTCACACCGCTCCGCCGCCTTGGCGGCTTCGCCCTTGCCCTTGTAGGCCAGGCACTGGCGGTAGACGTTGTAGACGTTCTGCAGGCTCGACTGGTCGAGCTCCTTGAGCGCCGTGTCCCAGTCCTTGCTCTGAAGCGCGATCATCGCCGCCAGTTCGTGGGCCTGGCGGACCTGGAACGGGCCACCCTTCAGCGCGACCCCCGAGAACTCATCGGTCTCGCGTCGTGCGCCGGCGATGTCGCCCTTCGCCAGGGCCACGCGGGCAAGCGCGCTGTGACGGAACAGGTGCTGGTTCGCCTTGATGGCATCCGGCAGGCTCGAGGCGTCGACGAGCGCGATCGCCTTGTCGAACATCGCCTGCGCATCGGCCGGCTTGTTCATCTCGATGTAGATGGCCGCCTTGGCCTGCAGGTCCCCGACCATGCCGAGCGTGTCATTCGACTTCTGCGCGACAGCGAACTGATCGTCGAGACTGTTCAGCGCGTCGGCCATCTCCCCGTCATAGACGTGGAGGGAGGTCGTCACGAACTTGCCGGTGCGCGTCTCCGCGTCGGTCCTGGCCATCTTGACGATCTGCGCCGCCTCGGCGGCCGCCTCGGCCGCCTTGTTCTGGTACATCAAGTTCGCCGCGATGCCCATGTGTGAGTTGAGGAAGTGCTCGTCGATCGCCAGCGCCTTGCGGTACTGCGCGATCGACTCGTCGAAGCGCCCCATCTTCAGCAGCAGCTCCGCGTAGCTGTCGTACGGGTTCGGATCGTTCGGGATGAGCTCGATGTACTTCTTGAACGCCTGCTCGGCGTTCGCGAAATCACCCAGCTGCCGGTAGGCGTATCCCATCTGGTTGTACGGCGCCGAGTAGTTCGGCGCGATCGCGTTGGCGTTCTTGAAGTGCTCGATCGCCCCGGCCGGATCCTGCTGGCCAAACAGCACCGCGCCGAGCGCGAAGTGCGCGCGCTCGTCCTGCGGGTACGCGGCGACCAGCTGTTCGAGCAGGCGCCGCTGCTCGGGCCCTTTGGCGTTGGCGCCCGCGTTGGCGGCCGCGATCTGCAGCTTCTCGCCGCCGGACAGGCGATCGGCCGCAGCGACGGCCTTCGCGAGGTGCGCGAGGAACTCGGTGCCCGTCGGCGACGCGTTCGCGCGCGCGAGCTCGGCGAGGCCGAACGACGGATCGAGCGCGATGGCCTTGTCGAAATGCGCGATCGAGTCGGTCACCCGCAGCCGCTCGGCAAGGCTTCGGCCCTCCAGAAATTCCTGGCGAGCCCCGTCCGAGGTCGTCGTGATGGGAATCTTGCCCGTTTCGGCCGGCCCCGCCGCGGCCTGTGCCGGCGGATCAATCGCCTTGTTGCTGCAACCGGCGGCGGCCAGCGCCGCGCCCGTGAACATTACCGTCGCGAAAATGGCGCGCATTCAGTTCCTCCCGCCGCCGAAGGCGGCCCTGCCCCACAACCGCCGGAATTTACCGCCGTCCGCAATTCAAAAAGTGCGTTCTGTCCCGAAAACCCCGGGGGTTGACCC
>JBKPSY010000045.1:0-10596 GCA_046735235.1 Acidobacteriota bacterium
TGCGAGCGCGGCGTCGAGATCGGGGGCCTGGATCACGACGAAGCCGCCGACGTGCTCCTTGCCCTCCGTGTAAGGTCCGTCAGTCGTCAACAGGTCGCCGCCGTTCAACCGCAACACGGTCGCCGTGTCCGGCGGATGGAGCCCGCCATTGAACACCCAGACGCCCTCCGCCTTCATCGACGCGACCACCAGGCCCACGTCGCGCATGATCGGCCCCAGGACCTCGGGAGGAGGCGGGGGACCGTCAGGCTGATAGATGGTCAGCAGGTATTGCTTCATCGCACGTTCTCCTCTCGCCGCCGATACGTGGCGATGATGACGCCGGTCGTCGTCGGCTTGGTCTCTACGAGCTGCAGCCTCGTGACGCAGCCATCATCGCCGAAAAGCCGGCGGCCTTTGCCGAGCAGCAGCGGATGGACGAAGAGCAGGAGCTCGTCAACCAGATCGTGCTCGACCAGTGTTTGCACCAGCTCGCCGCTGCCAAGAACGACCAGGTTCTTATCGGAATCGCGCTTCAACGCCGCGACCGTCTCCGCCGCCTCTCCGCGGAGCAGCGTCGAGTTTTTCCACGGCAACGGCTCGTTCAACGTGCGCGAGACGACGAACTTCGGCGAGTTGTCGAGCACCGTGGTGAAGGGGTTCGGCTGCGGCTGGTGCGGCCAGAACGCCGCGAAGCTTTCGTAGGTCCACCGGCCGAGCAGCAGGCCGCTCGTGCCGGTCATTCCCGCACCGAACGCGCCGGCCATGACGGCGTCGTTGTTGGCGCGCGCCCAGCCTCCGTGCGTGAACCCGCCGCGCCGGTCCTCGTCTTCGCGCCCAGGCGCCTGCATGACCCCGTCGAGCGTCATGTGATTGAACACCAGAATGTGACCCATCCGCGTCCCCTCCTGCTGGATTCACCTCCTAAACGAATGGCAATCGACTGGATCGACAGGCAATCAGGCACTTTCCGCGGCTGAGTCGGCGCGGCCGAAACTTTGCAGTTCGACCGGGCATGGCAGAGGCTACCGGACCGCTCCATCGCTTTCTGTTCCCCCTGGTCCTGGCGGGAGCGCTGCTGACGGCGCGGCCGGCGGGCGCCTTCTCGGTCGTCGCGCACCTCGAGGCCGTCGACGCGTCGTGGGATCGGCAGCTGGCCGCGCTGCTCGAGCATCGGTTCGGACACCTCTCATCGGCGCAGTTGAAGGAAGCACGCGCCTACGCGTACGGCGGGGCGCTGATTCAGGATCTCGGCTACTACCCGTTTGGCAGCCACTTCTTCACGAACCTCACGCACTACGTGCGATCGGGCGAGTTCGTCGACTGCCTTATCCGGGACGCCTCAGATCCCGACGAATACGCCTTTGCCCTCGGCGCGCTCGCGCACTACGCGTTCGACAACGTCGGCCACCCGCTCGCCGTGAACCGCGCCGTGCCGCTGATGTATCCGAAGGTGCGCGCGAAGGTCGGGCCAACCGCGCTCTACGTGGATTCGCCCGCGCGGCACGTCATGGTCGAATTCGCCTACGACGTCCTGCAGGTGGCGCGCGGCGACTATCTTGCGCAGGACTACCGCGATCGCATCGGCTTTCAGGTGTCGAAGCCGCTCCTGGCGCGCGCGTTTCAGGAAACCTATGGGTTGGCGCTGGACGACGTGTTCGCGGACGTGGACCTGGCGATCGGCACGTACCGCCATGCCGTGGGCACGACCATCCCGGACCTGACCCGCGTCGCATGGAAGGAGAAGCACGACGAGATCGTGGCGCGAACGCCTGACGTTTCAGAGAAATCGTTCGTCTACGCCCTCACGCGGCAGGAATACGAGCACGACTACGGCGGCAACTATCGAAAGCCGTCGTTTCTCGCGCGGACGATCGGCCTGCTCTACAAAATCATCCCCAAGATCGGCCCCTTCAGGCCGCTGGCCTTCGAGCCGCTGACGGCCGACGTCGAAGCGATGTTCAACGAGAGCGTCGCGGCGGCGCGCTCGCGCTACCGCACAGCGCTCGACGCGCTCGGAGCAGGCCGCCTGCGGCTCGCCGACACAGACTTCGACACCGGCCGCACGCGCGAGGCCGGCGTCAACCGCCTCGCCGACAAGACTTACGCCCAGTGGCGTAAGCGCCTGGCGAAGCGGCAGGTGACGGCGCCGTCGCCGGCGGTTGCCCGCGCCGAGACCGCGCGCTGAGCCAGCCATGAGCGTGCCGCTCGAGGACTACGCCCTCATCGGGGACTGCGAAACCGCCGCGCTCGTGTCGCGCGGCGGGTCGATCGACTGGCTCTGCTGGCCTCGCTTCGATTCGGCTGCCTGCTTTGCGGCACTCGTCGGCGCCGACGAACACGGGCGCTGGCTGATCGCTCCGGTGGACGATCGCGCGCGATCCTCGCGGGAGTACCGAGCGGGAACGCTCGTCCTCGAGACCAGCTTCCAAACTCGCGACGGCGCGGCGACGCTGATCGACTTCATGCCGCCACGCGGCACCAACTCGGACGTCATCCGCCTCGTGCGCGGCGATCGCGGACGCGTGCGGATGCGCCTCGACCTGCGGCTGCGCTTCGACTACGGTTCCGCGGTGCCGTGGGTGAGCCGTCTCCCCGACGGGACCTGGCGGGCGATTGCCGGACCGGACATGGTCACGCTGCGCACGCCGGTGACGCTGACTGGGCGCGACCTGACGACCGTCGCGGAGTTCGACGTCGATGCCGGCGCGACCGTGCCGTTCGTGATGACACATGGTCCGTCGCATCTGGCGCCGCCGGATCCGGTCGATCCGCTAGACGCCCTCGACGCCACGGTCGCGTTCTGGGCCGAGTGGACCGGGCGCAGCCGGTCGACAGGCGAGTGGGCCGACGCGGTCGAGCGCTCACTCATCACCTTGAAGGCCCTCACGTACGCGCCGACTGGCGGCATCGTCGCGGCGCCGACCGCGTCGCTGCCCGAGCTCCTGGGCGGGCCTCGAAACTGGGACTACCGCTTCTGCTGGCTGCGGGACGCGACGCTGACGCTGCTGGCGCTGATGAACGCGGGCTACTTTTCCGAGGCGCAGGCGTGGCGCGACTGGCTGCTGAGGGCGGCCGCCGGTTCGCCGTCGCAGCTGCAGATCATGTACGGCATCGGGGGCGAACGACGGCTCACCGAATACCAAATCGACTGGCTGCCCGGCTACGAGCAGTCGCGGCCCGTGCGCATCGGCAACGCCGCGCATCAGCAGTTGCAGCTCGACGTTTACGGAGAGGTCACCGACGCGCTGTATCAGGCGCACACCGGAGGCCTCGACGAGTTCGCCACGCAGTGGGCGTTCCAGAGCAACGTGATCGAGCACCTCGAAACCATCTGGGAACAGCCAGATCAGGGCATGTGGGAGGTGCGCACCGAACCTCTGCCATTCACGTACTCGAAGGTCATGGCGTGGGTCGCTCTCGACCGCGGCATCCGCGCGATCGAGACGTTCGGCGTCGAGGGGCCGATCGATCGCTGGCGACAGCTGCGGCAGCGGATACACGACGAAGTCTGCACGCGGGGTTTCGACGCCGGTCTCGGCAGCTTCGTGCAGTCCTACGGCTCGACCGCGCTCGACGCGAGCCTGCTGCTCATCCCCACGACGGGTTTCCTGCCCGCCGATGACCCGCGCGTGACGGGAACCATTGCCGCCGTCGAGCGCACCTTGCTGCGCGACGGATTCCTGTTGCGCTACGACACGGTTCGCACCGAAGACGGGCTGCCGCCTGGCGAAGGCGCATTCCTCGCCTGCAGCTTCTGGCTGGCTGACGCGTACGTCCTGGCCGGACGCCTGGGCGACGCGCATCACCTGTTCGAGCGGCTGCTCGAGCTTCGCAACGACGTAGGATTGCTCGCCGAGCAATACGACGTGCGCGCGCGACGGCTCGTCGGAAATTTCCCGCAGGCGTTCTCGCATGTCGCTCTTGTCAACACGGCGCACAATCTGGCCCGCGCGACGAAGCCGGCTCAGCAGCGCTCGAAGGGGCAGCCGGACAAGTAGGCCGCGGCTTCAGGCCGGCGGCCACGCGCGCATCCGCCGGTGCATCGGCATGCTTCGGATCGCTGCACGCGAATCGAACACCATGAAGGTTTGACATCCCATGGCGCGCGAGACGCGTCCCGCCATTTCGGCCTGTTCCAGCCAGTTCGACGCCAAGCTCGGGCGGCACGCCGCTTGCTGAACAGTGCGTGCGCCCATGCCGCTCTTTCTCCTCGAACGCGCGAACGAGGCTCCCATGTCCGAACTCGAGTTGACGTCCATTCAGAAGCGTGTCCGCGTCGAATATGACGAGATGCCCGGTCTCGTGCTGACTGTTCCGCAGGCCGCTCGCTTATGGCGTCTCGACACGAGCGTCATCGAGCACGTCATGGCGTCGCTCGTCGCAGCGGATTACCTCAGACAGAGTCCGCGCGGGTTCGTCCGCCGTTCCCTTTCCAATTAGCAAGGTCTTGGCGCCGGGGCTGAAGCCCCGGCCTACTGCGGGAACACTCTCGCCGGGGCTAAAGCCCCGGCCTAGTGCTCCGGGTACGTAGGCCGGCCTTCAGGGCCGGCCATCTTGCGCCACTATATCGATGTTCGGTATAGTGGCGGACGATACAGATGCCCGACGACATTGAGGACCTTCTGCCGCTCCCGACGGCGCACTTCCACATCCTCGTCGCCCTCGCCGATCGTGATCGCCACGGCTATTCGATCATGCAGGACGTCGCCGCGCGGACCGAGGGCAAGGTCCGCCTGAGCGCGGGCACCCTCTACAGCGCGATCCGGCGCATGCTCGAGCAGGGACTGATCGAGGAGCTGCGTGACAGCCCCGATCCGTCGAGCGAGGACGAGCGGCGGCGCTACTACCGCCTGACGCAGTTCGGCCGCGATGCGGCCATCGCCGAAGCCCGGCGCGTCAACGATCTGTTGAGCCAGGCGCGCGCGACCGGATTGATCCCCCGAAAACTCTAGAGCACAGGCATGCGGCCCGCCGACGTCTATCGCGCGCTGCTCTGGTGCTACCCCGCGCAGTTCCGCCACGAATACGGCCGCGAGATGACGCGTGCCTTCGCGTCGCAGCTGCAGGACGCTCACGCCCAGTCCAGACGCGCCGTCGCGGCAGTCTGGGCGGGCGCTCTCGTCGATCTCGCACCCACAGCCATTCGGGAGCACATACACGTCATGCGGCAGGACCTCCGCCACGCCATTCGCATTCTCGCCGCCACGCCGGGGTTCACGGCGGTGGCCGTGCTGTCGCTGGCCCTCGGCATCGGCGCCAACGCCGCGATCTTCAGTCTGCTCGACAGCGTCCTCCTGAAGGCGCTGCCCGTACGGAACCCGCACGAGCTCGTGATGCTCACCGATCCCGAAGAGAGCGGCGCCGCGATTGGCTCGCAAGTCGGGGAGGACCGATCGTTGCTGACGTACCCCGAGTTCCTCGATCTGCAGGCCGGGACAGGCAAGTCCTTCACGGCGCTCCTCGCGTCCGACAGCGCGATGAAGGAAGTGTCCGCGCGCATCGGCCGCGGCGAGCCGGAGACGATCAACGTCCGGATGGTCTCGGCCTCGTACTTCTCGACGCTCGGCGTGCCGATGGCCGTCGGCCGATCGACCGACAGCGGCTCGGAGCCGGCGCCGGGCACCGTGCCGAACGCCGTCATCAGCCACGCCTTCTGGCAGAGACACTTTGCCGGCGACCCCGACGTGATTGGCCGGACCATCACGCTCAATTCCGGCGCGCTGACGATCGTCGGCGTCGCCCCCGACTGGTTTTACGGCGAGACCGTCGGCGAGCGGCCCGACGTCTGGGCCCCGCTGGCCATGCAGGCGATGGTGCTGCCGGGGCGCGACTGGCTGCACGACAAGCCTGGCGGCGTGGAGAAGGTGATGTGGCTCCACGTCTTCGGACGGCTCCGCCCCGGGGTGTCGCGCGACACTGCCCGGGCAAACGCGAACGTGGTCTTCCAGCAGAGCCTGTCGGGTTACTACGGCAAGTTGCCCGATCCGGCGATGCGCGACCGATTCTTGAAGCAGCAAGTGGGGATTCGCGACGCCTCCACCGGCGCGTCCTCGATTCGCGGCAACTTCGCCGAGCCGCTCATCGTGCTCCTGAGCGCGGCCGGTCTCGTGCTGCTCATCGCGTGCTCGAATCTCGGCAACCTGCTGCTCGCGCGGGCGACCGCGCGATCCCGCGAGATCTCGGTTCGCCTCGCGCTCGGCGCCAGCCGCGGCAGGGTCGTCCGCCAGCTGCTGACGGAGAGCCTGTGCCTGGCTGCTGCTGGCGGCGTGACTGGCCTGGCAGCGGCAGTCCTGATGCGAGCCGCCCTCGTTCGGCTCGTGGCGGATCCCATCGAGCTTCCGTCGGCGCTCGATGGGCGGACGTTGGGATTCGTGATCGCGCTCTCGATTCTCGCCGGTGTGCTGCTCGGGGTGCTCCCGGCGCTGCGTGCGACGAAGACCGACGCCGTGACCGGCTTGCGCGATCAAGGACGCGGCACCGTGGGATCGGCCGCCTGGCTTCGCGTCGGCCGTCTGGTCGTCGTCGGGCAGCTCGCGCTCTCGCTGCCGCTGCTCGTCGGCGCCGGGCTGCTCGCGCGCACGCTCGTGAACCTCCAGCGCGTCGATCTCGGGTACTCGCACGACGACCTGGTGACGGTCCGTGTGGATGCGGAGTCGGCGGGTTACGACGAGGTGCGAAAGGTCACCGCGTTCGAGCGCCTGCTGGCGAGCGTTCGCGCGTTGCCGAGCGTCCGGGTGGCGACCTACTCGAACAACGGGCTCTTCGGCGGCGGCGACAACGGCGATCGGATCTTCGTCGAGGGCTACACGCCGAAGGACTCCGGGGCGAGTGTGCAGTGGGGCGAGAATCGCGGCTCGGCCTACGATGCCATCGGGCCGGACTACTTCTCGACGCTGGGCGTGCCGATCCTGCTCGGGCGTGAGATCACCGACGCCGACCGCGCTGAAAGCCGTCAGGTCTGCGTCATCAACCAGACGTTCGCGAAGGACTTCTTCGAGGGTCGCCACCCGATCGGCATGCACGTGACGCAGCAGTACGCCGAGGAGAAGCACACCTACGAGATCGTCGGAGTGGTGGCGGACTCCCGTCAGCGACGGCTGCGCGGCCCCGTGGAACACCGCTTCTACACGCCGATCACGCAGCCGGCCGCCGGGATCAGCGCCGTGTCGTTCATTGTCCGGCCGCGCGGCACGGCCGCCGCGGCGATTGCCGACGTCCGGCGCCTCGTGCAGCAGCTCGAGCCCGGCATGCCGATCGTCTTCGCGCGGTCGGTGGACGAGGGCATCGAGCGACGCATCGGGCAGGATCGGCTGCTGGCGCGGCTCTCGATCGCGTTCGGCATCGTCGCTGCGCTGCTGGTCGCGATTGGACTCTACGGCGTGCTCTCCTACGGCGTCGCGCGGCGCACCAACGAGATCGGCATTCGCAAGGCGCTCGGCGCCCGGCCCGCGATGCTCATCGGGATGATCCTCCGCGAGACCGGCTGGCTGCTCGTTGGCGGGCTCGTCGCGGGCGCCGCGGTCTCGGCCGCCTCGATGCGGCTGATCCAGAGCCGGCTGTACGGCCTGTCGGCGGCGGACCCGGCGACGATTGCGGCAGCCGTGGCTGGGCTCGCTCTCCTGGCTGCGCTCGCGGCCTGGCTGCCCGCGCATCGTGCGTCCCGCGTGGATCCGCTGACCGCACTGCGCTGCGAGTGAGTCTCGCTAACCCAGGCGCGTCCGCAGGGCCCATCAGCGGCTCCATCACGTCTCCCAGCGTCAATTCGTGCGGAGGCGAGGGCCGGTATGGTTGCTGCAACCCGAGCCCCGGAGCTCGCGATCGGGAGGCAGACGTGGGAGACGCGCTGAGCGACAAGACACGGCAGCGCAGGCTGGCTCTCAGGCGGCGAGAGGCCCGCGAATGCCAGCGCTGCGATTTGTGGACTCGCGCGACACAGACGGTGTTCGGCGAGGGGGACGTCGGCGCGCGGCTGATGCTCGTGGGCGAACAGCCCGGCGACGCGGAAGACATCGAGGGTAAGCCGTTTGTCGGACCTGCCGGCCGTGTGCTCGAGCGGGCCCTCGACGCGGCCGGGCTGGCCAGGGTGCCGACTTACGTCACCAACGCGGTCAAGCACTTCAAATGGGAGCCGCGCGGCAAGCGCCGCATTCACGTCAAGCCGAATACTGCGGAGCTCATGGCCTGTCAGTACTGGCTGGAGCAGGAGCTCGAGACCGTCCGGCCGACGGTGGTCGTAGCGCTCGGGGCCACCGCGGCGCGCGCGCTCCTGGGAAGCGCGGTGCGCGTGCTGAAGGACCGCGGAAAGTGGTTCGAGATCCCGCTGGCCAAGGCCGTCACCGTGACCGTCCATCCGTCGTCCATCCTGCGGGCGCCCGATCGTGAGTCGCGCGACCGCGCGATGGCCGAGTTCGTCAGGGACCTCGAACGGGTGGCTACTCGGCTGAAGCCGAGCTCCAGGCCGTGAGCTCGCCGACCTGCTGAGCCTTCGGCGTCGAGCGCCGCTTCGCCTACACGATCGCGTTCACGCCCGGCCTCGACTCAAGACGATCTCCATGCGCCCCCAGACGTCGCGGCGGTTGATCTCCGTGGCGCAGATCCTGCAGCTGTAATCGGCGGCGCACACGGTCTCCACCGTGGCGTCCTGAAACGCAGGAGGACGACATGACGAGATATATCCTCGCGACCTGCGGAGCCGTGGCCCTTGCCGGCAGCATGGTTGCCGCACAGGCCCCGACGACTCCGCCGCGGCCGGGCTCGCAGCCGGGTCAACCGGCCTCGCAAACCTACAGCACGCCGGCCGGACAACCTGTGACGTACACGGGCTGTATCGGCGCCTGGAACGGATCGTTGAGCACCCCGAGCGGATCAAGCGCGTCCTCGACGCCTCCGAGCTCGTCGTCGAACGCAGGCATGACCGGCAGCAGCGGGCAGTTCATGCTCTCTAACCCGCAGATCTACACGTCGGGCACGAGCACCTCGGGCAGTACGGCCGATAGCGCCGTCAGCGGGTCCGCGGCGGGCAGCCCAGCGGCGTCGGGGTACCTCCTCCGACCGTCAGGCTCGGGCGTCAGCTTCAACCAGTACATGAACCAGCGCGTGCGGGTCACGGGCGTTCTCGAGAACGGATCCTCCAGCGCGACGACTTCATCGTCGCCCGGCAGCAGCACGTCGCCGAGCAGTACAGGTAAGTCCGGTCAGTCGGCGATGCAGACGTTCACGGTCACGAGCATCCAGCCCGCTGGCGGGAATTGCCCATAGCGATCCGAGACGTGGCGACCGCCACATCTGACCTTCATCCAGGTGCCGCGTCGGCTCACAGGACGAGCCGGGCGGCACCCCCTACCATGATCCGGGTGTTTCTGCGGTCGTTCGTCGAGGCGTGGAACGACAACGTCCCGAGGCTGGGCGCCTCTCTGGCGTTCTACACGCTCTTCACGCTGGCGCCGACAGTGCTGGTGGCCACCGCGATCGCCAGTCACATCTCGGCCGACCCGGGCGTGCGCGAGCGGCTCGTTTCGCAGATCAGCGGCCTGGTCGGGACCGAAGGAGGCGGCGCCGTCCGCGTCCTCGTCGAGAGCGCTCGAGCTCCAGGGGGAGGCGGCGCAGCGGCGCTGGCGGGCCTCGTCGCATTCGTCCTGGCGGCAACTGGCGCTTTCCTCGAGCTGCAAGCGGCGCTCGACGGTATCTGGCGCGTGACGCCGATGCCCGGCCTGAACTTCGCGGCCTTCCTGAAGGATCGCCTGCGATCGTTCGCGGTGATGATCGGTGTCGGCCTGTTGCTGCTCGTCTCGCTGGCCGGCAGCGCATGGCTGGCGGGGGTGGGGGCCTGGCTGTCGCCCCGCATCCCGGAGGCGCCGTGGCTGCTGGCGCTCGCCAACGTCGTGATGACGATCTTGCTGGCCAGCGCGCTCTTCGCGATGCTCTTCAAGTTTCTTCCCGACGTCAGGCTCGAATGGAGAGACGTCGCCACCGGCGCGGTGGTGACCGCGCTGCTGTTTGCGCTCGGTGAATACGTGATTGGCCTGTACCTCGGGCTGGCCGCGACTGCCTCGTCGTACGGAGCCGCCGGCTCGGTCGTGCTGCTGCTGCTCTGGGTGTACTACACGGCGCAGGTGTTCCTGATTGGCGCGGAGTTCACGCGTCTGCACGCGGACCACCGCGGAGTGGAGGCGCCGTGCGAGGACTTTGCGGCGCCTAGCTCACGCTCGTCTCCTGCGTCCGCACCAGCGACGGCTTCTTCACACCCGGCTTCCTGATGCGTTGACCCATCCCGGCTTTCAACGGCTTCTCGAACGGCGGCACTGCTACCGCCTTGCCGCTCTCGGCCGACTCGTAGAGGGCTTCGATGATGCGGACGTCCTGCAGCCCCTCGTAGCCGGACGGCTCCGGCGTACGCCCCTTCTGAATGCACTGGGAGAAATATTCCAGCTCGGCGCCGAACTGGTCGTGCTTGGCCGTCTTGCGCGAGCGCGTCGTCTTGCCGTTCACCGTCAAGGTGTACTTGAGGCCCTCGGCGTACTCGTACGCCGGTTCGACGTGCAGTTGACCCTTCGTCCCCAGGACGCGATATGAGCCCACGTCGTCTGCGTTGAAGCTGCTGACGAACGCGGCCAC
>JBKPSY010000046.1:0-12216 GCA_046735235.1 Acidobacteriota bacterium
GACGCCCTCCGTCGTTGCGTTCACGAAGAGCGGCGAGCGGCTCGTGGGTCAGGTGGCCAAGCGGCAGGCGGTCACCAATCCCGAAAACACCATCTTCTCGATCAAGCGCTTCATGGGGCGCCGCTTCGACGAGGTCTCGAGCGAGTCCTCGCGCGTGCCCTACAGCGTCGTCAAGGACGACAAGGGCGCCGCGTGGGTCGAGGTCCGCGGGCGCAAGTACTCGCCTCCCGAGATCTCGGCGATGGTGCTGCAGAAGCTCAAGACCGCCGCTGAGGACTACCTCGGCGAGAAGGTCACCGACGCGGTGATCACCGTCCCCGCGTACTTCAACGACGCGCAGCGGCAGGCGACCAAGGACGCCGGCAAGGTGGCCGGCCTGAACGTGCTGCGCATCATCAACGAGCCGACGGCGGCCGCGCTCGCCTACGGCCTCGACAAGAAGGCGAACGAGACGATCGCCGTGTACGACTTCGGCGGCGGCACGTTCGACATCTCGATCCTCGAAGTCGGCGACGGCATCGTCGAGGTCAAGTCGACCAACGGCGACACGCATCTCGGCGGCGACGATCTGGATCAGCGCGTCATCGAGTGGCTGATCGCCGAGTTCAAGAAGAGCGAAGGCATCGATCTCGGCAAGGACCGGATGGCGCTCCAGCGCCTGAAGGAAGCGGCGGAGAAGGCGAAGATCGAGCTCTCGACCGTCGTCGAGACCGAGATCAATCTGCCGTTCATCACCGCGGATCAGACGGGGCCGAAGCACCTCGTGGTGAAGCTCTCGCGCGCGAAGTTCGAGCAGCTCGTCGAAGACCTGCTGCAGAAGTCGATGGCGCCCGTGCGCCAGGCGCTCGCGGACGCGGGCCTGCAGCCGAACCAGATCGACGAGGTCGTGCTCGTCGGCGGCTCGACGCGCACGCCGCGCGTTCAGGAGCTGGTGAAGGAGTACTTCGGGAAGGAGCCGCACAAGGGCGTCAACCCGGATGAAGTGGTGGCGGTCGGTGCGGCGATCCAGGGCGGAGTCCTCACGGGCGACGTCAAGGATCTGCTCCTGCTCGACGTGACGCCGCTCTCGCTCGGCATCGAGACGCTCGGCGGCGTGCTGACGGTGCTCATCCCGCGCAACACGACGATCCCGACGCACAAGAGCGAGACGTTCTCGACGGCGGCCGACAGCCAGACGAGCGTCGATGTCCACGTGTTGCAGGGCGAGCGCCCGCTGGCGCGCGACAACCGGACGCTCGGCCAGTTCCATCTGGCGGGCATTCCGCCGGCGCCGCGCGGCGTGCCGCAGATCGAGGTCAGCTTCGACATCGACGCCAACGGCATCGTGAACGTGGCGGCGAAGGACAAGGCCACCGGCAAGGAACAGAAGATCCAGATCACCGGGTCGTCTGGCCTGTCGAAGGCGGATGTCGAGAAGCTGGTCCACGAGGCCGAGGCGCACGCGGCGGAGGACAAGGAGAAGCGCGAGCTCATCGACGCGCGGAACCAGGCCGACTCGCTGGCGTTCTCGGTGGAGAAGTCGCTCAACGAGAACCGCACGAAGGTCGCGGTGGGCGACATCTCGCGTATCGAGGGGGCCATCAACGAAGTCCGCGAGGCGGTCAAGACCGACGACCGCGCGCGGATCACGAAGGCTGCCGACGATCTGCAGAAGGCGAGCCACGCCATGGCCGAAGCGCTCTACAAGGCGAAGGAAGCCGAGGGGGCCGAGGGGGCCCAGGCAGGCCAGGGCCAGAGCGGTCCGAGCCAATCGACGTCCGCCGACGGCGACGTCGTGGACGCCGAGTTCGCGGAGACGAAGTAACCAGTGCGGCGGGGCTGAAGCCCCGCCCTACTGCTGACGGTACGTAGGGCGCGGCTTTAGCGGCGCCAAGTTGTAGTACGTAGGCCCGGGGGTTCAGCCCCGGCGAGAAGGAGACATCACCATGAGCCTCGTTCGATTCGATCCCTTTCGCGATCTGGCGATCCTCCAGGATCGCGTGAACCGCGCGTTCGGCGAGGTCGCTCGTCGCAACGGCGACGACGACCTGCTCGCGGGCGGACCGTGGGCGCCGCCGGTTGACATCTACGAGAACGACAGCAAGGCGATCGTCCTGAAGGCCGAGATCCCCGACGTCAACAAGGAGGACATCAGCCTGAAGGTCGAGAACAACACGCTGACGCTGAGCGGCCAGAAGCACGCGGACAGGGAAGTGAAAGAGCAGCAGTACCACCGCGTCGAGCGGACGTTCGGCAGCTTCACGCGGACTTTCACCCTGCCGGCGACGGTCGACACCGGCCGCATCGCGGCGGAGTACAAGAACGGCGTGCTCACGGTGACCCTGCCGCTGCGCGAGGACGCGAAGCCGAAGCTGATCGACGTCGCGGTGCATTGAGGTCCATAGGTGTATGGGTCCATGAGTCCATGAGGAATATCGCCCTCATGGGCCCATGGACTTCCCATTGACCTATGAACTCCCCATGGACCTATGAACCCATAGACTTACGGACCTTCTACTGCTATGCTGAAGGGCTTATGATCGAAGACCTGAAGGATACCCCCGTCGATGCGGCCGACCAAAGGGAACCCCTGATTCCCGTCGAGCCCGTCGACCCGCCGTCGAGCCGTTTCCTCTACGTCGATATCGCGGCCATGCGCGCCAAGCAGTTGCGCCGTGGCGCGCTGCCGCGTCTTGGCGCCGAGGGGCATCACCCCATCAAGGCCGAGCGCGTGGCGATGGAAGAAGTCCGCAAGGGTTTGGTCACGTACGACCTGCCCGAGTTCAAGCCCAAGAAGATCGAGTAACCCCCGCCGGCCGGGCGCTCCGACGCGCCCGGCTGCGCTTCCGAAACTTTCGTCCCGATTCCCCCGTAATCCGAAGTACATGCCCGCGGGCCGTTCCCCGCGGCGTCGTGTGTCCGCCGACTCCCACGAGTCCTCCGGACCTGACGCCGCCGGTGCCCGGCGGAGCTGCAGGGGACTTGCGGTGTTCGCTCTTCTGGCCCTGGTGCTAATGGCGCTCGCCGTCGCGGCCGTGGTTTCGGTGGCGGCCTTTGTGTTCCGGATGGCATTCTGGCTGGTGTTCCTGCCGTTCCGGCTGCTGTTCGGCCTGCTGATCGTCCCGTTCTGGATCGCGCGCACCCTGTTGAAGGTCGTCTTCGGTGCGCTGTTGCTGCCGGTCTTCCTGGTCGTCGGCGGCCTGCTGGCCGTTGCCGCCCTGATCGCGACGATCGTGGCGGTCATCAGCCCGCTACTGCCGCTCCTGATCGTCGGCTTCCTGATCTGGGTGGTGGTGCGGAGCTTCAGCCGTCGTGGGACGGCAATCGCGGCCTGAGGTTTCAGGACCGTAGAAGAAAACAGACACTTGGATTTCGGGATTTTTGGGATTCGGACTTGGGAATGTCCCACGCTTTCTGAATCCCCAAAATCCCAGAATCCAGGTGTCTTTGCGTTTGTAGCCGCGTTGCTACCCGTGCGCGGCCTCGACGCCAGCAGCCGCCCGCAGAATCATCCCCTCGTCGAACGCCCGCCCCGTCAGCTGCAATCCAATCGGCAATCCCTCGGACGACGTGCCGCCCGGGACGCTGATGGCGGGCAGCCCCGTGAGGTTCGCGCTGACGGTGAAGACGTCCGCAAGATACATCTGCAGCGGGTCGTCCGTTTTCTCGCCCAGCCGGAACGCCGGCGTCGGGCTCGTCGGCATCGCGACGACGTCGCAGCGCTCGAACGCGGCTTCGTAGTCGCGACGGATCAGCGTGCGCACCTGCTGCGCCTTGAGGTAATAGGCGTCGTAGTAGCCCGCGCTCAGCACGTAGGTGCCGAGCATGATGCGGCGCTTCACCTCTGGGCCGAACCCCTCGTCGCGCGTTTTCAGATACATCGACTCGAGCGTGCGCGCGTCTGACGTGCGGTGGCCATAGCGGACGCCGTCGTAGCGCGCCAGGTTCGAGCTGGCTTCCGCCGTCGCCACCAGGTAATAGACGGGAATCGCGTACTTCGCGCGCGGCAGATCGATCGCCACCAGGGACGCGCCGCCGGCCTGCATCGCCGCCAACGAGGCCTCGAACGCCGAGCCGACTTCAGGATCGACGCCCTCGAGTAGGTCGCGCGCGACGCCGACGCGGACGCCCTGGAGCCCGCGTCCGAGATCGGCCGAGTAATCCGCAACCTCGACGTCCGCGGCGGTGGCGTCCATGCGATCCGGGCCCGCGAGCACGCCAAGCAGCAGCGCGGCATCGGCGACGGTGTGCGTGAACGGTCCGATCTGATCCAGCGACGAGGCGAACGCGAGGAGTCCGTATCGCGAGACACGCCCGTAGGTCGGCTTGAGCCCGACGACGCCACAGAGCCCGGCGGGCTGGCGGATGGATCCGCCGGTGTCCGAGCCGAGCGACACCGGCACCATCCCGGCGGCGACCGCCGCGGCCGATCCGCCGCTCGATCCGCCGGGCGTCCGCGTCGGATCCACGGGGTTCCTCGTCGGCCCGAGCGCCGAGTTCTCCGTGGACGAGCCCATCGCGAACTCGTCGCAGTTCGTCTTGCCGACGACGATCGCGCCCGCCTGTTCGAGCCGCGTGACGACCGTCGCGTCGTACGGCGGACGATAGCCGGCGAGGATCTTCGACGCCGCCGTCGTCAGGCCGCCGCGCGTGCAGAGGTTGTCCTTGAGCGCAATCGGAACGCCGTGGAGCACGCCGCGCGACGAGGCGGGCAGCCGATCGAGATCCGCGGCGCGCCCGAGGGCGCGCTCGGCGTCGAGATGGACGAACGCGTGGATCCCGGCGTCCTTCGCCGCGATGGCGTCGAGCGCCGCGCGGCACGCGTCTGTCGCCGACACCGCCCCCGTGCGCGTCGCCGCGGCGAGTCGCTCGACGCTCGAGAGATCGGGCATCACCCGATGACCCGCGGCACCCCGAACAGCCCAGCCTCGGGCGCCCCGTCGGGTGCGGCCGCCAGCACATCGTCGCGGTCGAGGCAGGCGACGACGGTGTCCGTACGCTCGACCGGCGCGCCCGAAAGGACGTGCGACGTCGGCGGGACGCCGGAGGTGTCGACCGCCTGCACCTGCTCGGCGTAGTGAAGGATGTCGCCGAGCTGCCGGGTGAACATGGTGATTTCGTCCTCGGTCAGCTCGAGGTGCGCGAGCTCGGCGATGCGGACGACATCCTCGCGCGTCAGCGTGGCGGACATCCGCTGATGCTAGCATAGCGATCGATGCGGCCATGACCGCGCGCGACTCTTCCCCGCGACGTCGCCTCGCGTTCGCCGGCACGTGGTACAGCGGCGATCCCGTGCGCCTTGCGCAGGAGGTCGACGCGTGGCTGGCCGACGCGCCGGCCATTCCCGGCACGCGTGCCATCGTCGCCCCGCACGCGGGGCTCCGTTACTCTGGACGCGTCGCCGCGCGCGCCTACGCGGCGCTGGGCACCGAGCGGCGGTCCGCGATCATCCTCGTCGGTCCCTCGCATCACGTGGCGTTTCCGGGATGCGCCGTCTTTCCGCGCGGCAGCGTCGACTCGCCGTGGCAGCCGCATCCGGTCGCCGTCGATCTCGTCAACGCGCTCACTTCGTCGTCTTCTCTCATCACCGGAGCCGGCGCGGACGTGCACACCGCGGAGCACTCGCTCGAGATGCAGCTGCCATTTCTGGCCCGCGTGCAGCCCGAGGTCCCGGTCGTCTTCATCCTGATGGGACGGCAGTCGCGCGGCGTGGCGTTCGCGCTGGGGGACGCGATAGCCAAGGCGATTGCCGGCCGTGACGTCCCGCTCGTCGCAAGCAGCGACCTGTCGCACTATCACGACGCGGCCACCGCGCGGCGGATGGATCAGCAGGTGCTCGACGCGCTGGACGCGCAATCGCCCGACGCGCTGATGGCCGTCCTCGAGAAGGACGCGCAGCACGCGTGCGGTGGCGGGCCCATGGTCGCGGTGCTGCGCGCGGCCTCGCGATCCGGCCCGCTGACTGGCGGCGTGCTGGCTTACGCGGACTCCGGCGACGCCACTGGCGACAAGTCCGCCGTGGTGGGCTATGCCGCCGCCGCATTCGGCGGAGGCGCGTGATGTCGATGATTCCCCGGGCGGACGGGCTCGCGCTGGTGACGTTGGCCCGCGCCGCTGTCGTGGCTGCCGCGCGGGGCGATCGTCCGCCGATGCCGCCGGCGGGCGGCGTCTATGCGCGACATGCTGGCGCGTTCGTCTCGCTCCATCATCACGGCGATCTGCGCGGCTGCATTGGCCAGTCGGAACCTCGCGAGCCCCTGGGCGAGGTCATCGTCCACTGCGCCGGCGCGGCAGCGCTCGAAGATCCGCGCTTCACGCCCGTGCGACCCGACGAATTGCAGGCCCTCGAGATCGAGGTGTCGGTGCTCACGCCGCCTGCACCCGTCGCCGATCCGTCCACGATCGTCGTCGGATGCCACGGCCTGATCGTCAGCCGCGACGGACGACGAGGACTGCTGCTGCCGCAGGTGGCGGTGGAATGGGGCTGGACGCGGGAGGAGTTCCTGGCGCAGACGTGCCGGAAGGCCGGGCTTCCACCCGATGCCTGGCAGCGCGGGGCTGACGTGTTCGCGTTCGAAGCCGAGATCTTCAGTGAGGCCGATGTCTGATCTCGCGGCGAGCGCCGATCCCGTGGTCATGTGCCCCTCGTGCCAGGCCGAGATGCAGCGGCTGCCGCTGGATGGTCTTTACGGCACGCGGCTCGCCATCGACCTCTGCCGCGGCTGCCAGGGCTTCTGGTTCGACGGCCGCGAGCACCTGCAGCTGGCGCCGGGCGCGATCCTGCAGCTGTTCGAGATCATCCACGACGCGAACGGATCGCGGACGCCGTTGCCCTCGCGGCTGCCGTGTCCGCGGTGCGGCCTGCGGCTGCTGCTGACCGACGATCGCCAGCGCGCGACGCGCTTCCACTACTGGCGCTGCGCGCGCGACCACGGACGCTACATCGCGTTCGTCGATTTTCTGCGCGAGAAGGACTTCGTGCGCGAGCTCGACCCCGCGCAGCTCGCCGGGCTCAAGGCGCAGGTGCGCTCGGTGGCGTGTTCGAGCTGTGGCGCGCCAATCGATCTGGCGCGTGACACCGTCTGCAGCCATTGCCACACGCCGCTTGCCATGCTCGACATCGAACAGGTAGGGCGTGTGGTGGACGCGCTGCGTCGGGCGGCGGAGAGCACGGCCCGTCCGGATCCGACGAAGGCCGCGGCGCTCGGTCTCGCGCTCCTGCGGGAACGTCACCAGGTCGAGCGCGACTTCCGTCAGCTCGAGACGCCGCACTGGGACAGGCTCAACGCGTCGGACGGCCTGATCGAAGCGGGCCTCTCCGAAGTCGTCGCGCTGATTCGTAGGCTTCGAGAGTGATTGCGTGGCGGGGCTGAAGCCCCGCCCTACAGCAACTCAGCGAGACAGCAACAAGACAGCCGGGCGGGGCTTCAGCGGGTTGCAGTAGGGCGGGGCTTCAGCCCCGCCATGCGATCACTACGGACCCAATCCCTCGCGTAACACCGCGCCGGTTGGCGCGAGGACGACCGTCGCCACGAATGGCGGCCGTACCTGCGGCTCCTGGTCCCACTGGAACGGCCCCCCGATGAACCGCACGTCCACCAGCCGGACCTGATGCGATCCGTCTCGATCGATGACCGACCGCGTGGCGGGCAGCCTCGAGAAGTTCAGGAACACTCGTGCCGTGTGGGTGCGGCGGGCGGCGGCGACCCACTCGTCGCTCTCGCTCGGGATCCACAACCGCGTCGACTCCACCGAGGGCGACAGCAGCGACACCTGCCGCAGCTCGTAGCCATCGCTCTGCTGACGAATCAGCTGCCACGTCAGCGGCGACAGGAAGGTGGGGAGGGCGGCGGCCTGCAGGCACGCGCCCGGCCCGGCCAGCCGTGCCTCGATCACCGCGGGGTGCGTTGACAGGACGGGCGCCGTGGCGCATTCCACGCGCGCCCCGTCGGCACGATATTCGGCGGCGAGCCCCAGCGCGTGATGCTGCGCGGTGGCGCGTCCCGCGTAAAAGAGCGCGACACCCGCGAGGACGACACGCGCGATCCTCGTCCGCCGCTTCTGCTGCATCCGCGCCGCCACGAGGCCGACCACCAGCAGCGCCCACAGGTAGATGTCGATGATCGGCAGCCAGTCGAGGGCGTACCACGTCGTGCTGAATGGACTGAGGAGCCGCACGCCGTACGACGTCGGCAAATCCATCAGCACATGGAGCGTCGAGCCGGCCAGCGCGACGGCGATGAGACGTCCGAGTAACGCCGCCGTGACGGTCTCGCGTGGGCTTCGCCACTTCAAGATCGTCCAGACGATCACCGCCGACGCCACGGCAAGCCCGACGATGCCGAGCGGACCGTGCGTGGGGCCTCGATGCGCGGCGAGATACGGTACGGCCCCGCCGGTGATCGCCGAGATGATGTCGAGGTCCGGCGCGTTCGACGCCAGGAGCATCGCGGCCGTCGCGCCGTGCGTGTCGCGTCCGACACCGGCGCGCACCAGCGTCAGCCCCATCAATGTGTGAGTGAGGTTGTCCAATCCGCAGCCCGTAGCCCGTAGTCGTAGGGCGCGGCTTCAGCCGCGCCGTCCGTAGTCTGTCGTCGTTGTCCCGCTTAATATACCGTCATGCGACTCCGTCTCGTCGCGTCGGCGCTGCTGGCCGCGACCATCGCTCTCGTGCCCACGCGGTCGTCGGCGTGGAGCTTCGACGTCCACCGCTTCATCACCGACCACGCCATCGACCTGCTCCCCGATGGCCTCAAGCCCTTCTACCAGAAGTACCGCAGCTTCATCGTCGAGCACACGGTGGATCCGGATCTCTGGCGCACCGCCGGCTGGCTCGACGAGCCGCCCCGGCACTTCATGGATCTCGACGTCTACGGCCCGCCGCCCTTCTCGGCGCTGCCGCGTGACTACGACCGCGCGGTCGAGCGATGGGGCAAGGAGTTCGTCGACAAGAACGGCCAGCTCGCGTGGCGGACGGCCGAGATCTACGGGCAACTCCAGCGCGCGTTCGAGGGGCAGAAGAAAAACACGCCCTACGCGTACGAGAACGTGAAGTTCTTCTCGGCCGTGATCGCGCACTACGTCGGCGACGGCCACGTGCCGTTCCATGCGGTCGCCAACTACGACGGCCAGCTCTCGGGCCAGTCGGGGATCCACTCCCGCTTCGAAGCGGATCTCGCCGGACGCGATCTGCCGACGCTGACGCTCACGCTCGCGGTTCCGCAGCCGATCAGCGATCCGAGGGACTACATGTTCGACGTCCTGCTCGACAGCTTTCCGAGCGCGGACCGCGTGCTCAAGGCCGACGCGCTCGCCGTCCAGGGACGCGACGTCTACGACGACGAGTATTTCCGGATCCTGGATCGGGAGACGCGTCCGATCCTCGAGCGCCAGCTTTCGCGCGCCATCACCGGCGTCGCGTCGATGATCTACGGCGCGTGGGACGCCGCGGGACGTCCGGAACTGCCGGTGGATCCGCCGAAGGAAGTGAAGAAAGTGGCCGGCACGCGACATCCGGCCGGCACGAAGCCCTAGCGACAGCGGACGGGTGCCTGCCAGCTGGCAGCTGTCAGCTGGCAGCTACTGAACGACTTTCATCCTGGTGCTGCCGGCGGGCACTTCGATCCGGCTGAACGTGACGGGCCCTCGTCCGGCGCGAATGACCCGGACGTCGTAGGTGTCGCCCGGCACGACGAGCAGCAGGTAGCCGAGGCCGCGCAGCACGCGCGCCGGCATCGCGTGCGCGTCGCCCGTTTTGAAGATCGCCACCCCCGTGCCGGCGGGATCCGGCGCCTGCGTATCGGGCCAGCGCAGCTCCAGCGCCCCGAAGTCCTTCGCGAAGTTGATCACCTCGAGATGCCGGCCGCCTTCGTCGGGATAGGGCATGACGACGAGATGCTCGGCCCAGCGGATGTCCACGGTGTCGCTGCTCCGCTGGCGGACGGCTTCGGCGTCGTAGATGCCCGGCGCGAGGTCGATGCTGAGGTCGCCCCCGTCGATCACCGTGCCCGTCTCCGTCGTCCCCGATCGCCGCACGCGCACGCGGGCCTGCGCCGTGATCTCGTTCGCCCCATCGAAGACGCGGAACTCGACGCGGATGGGCGGGCCGGCCGGCGGCTGCGGCACGCCGTGCAGGGAGGCACCGAGCGCCACCACGACCATGGCGGCCTGAGGCACGGGCCGGATTATAGCTGCTCGCCCGTGGACGATTCGCCCGCGTGTTACCGTACTGGACGGGCATGAACGTGTTCCTGATTCCGGTCGGTCCCGATCGGTACGAGCTCTATTGCGAGATTCCTCCCGAGGACGCGCTCGCCGATCGGACCGAGCGGAAGGGCGGCATGTTCTCGCGGCTCGCCGCGCGCGTGCGCGGCGGGATTCAATCGCTCGAGCGGCGGCACTACGAGCCGGCCGAGGCCCCGCGCGGCGTGTGGCAGCGCGTTGTCGCGCGCTTCGGGCGGCTCATCGCCGAGGCCATCGCCGAGCAGCGGCTGCTGTGGCACCTCCGCAACCGGACCGCGGCGACGGTGGTGCATCCCGACGACCTCCCCGCGACCTCGGTCATGCCGATCGTCCGCACGCAGATCCAGAGGGACTTCGAGAAGCACCGCTTCTGGCTGGCGATCGACGCGCTGCTGCTGGCAGTGTCGGCATTGCTGACGCTGCTGCCGGGCCCCAACCTGATCGCGTATTACTTTGCGTTCCGCGTCGTCGGCCACTACCTCTCGATTCGCGGCGCACGTCAGGCCCTTGCGCGCATCGACTGGTCGCTCGAGCCCAGCACGCCGCTCGCGGAGTTGCGTCGTCTGCTCGTCGAGGACACCGCTGCGAGGCAGTCGCGTCTGCAGGCGGTCGCGTCGTCGCTCGGCCTCGAGCATCTCCCGCGGTTCTTCGACCGCGTGACCGCCGCGAGCGCGTGATATAGTCCGGCCGGCTCGACCTTTCCACTCCGTGAAGCTCTCCGAACTGGCCGAACGGCTCGGCTGTCGCCTCGACGGCGACGGCTCCCTCGACATCGTGCGCGTGGCTGGCGTCGACGCCGCCGGTCCGGGCGACATCACGTTCCTGGCCAACCCGAAGTATGCGCCGGCGGTGCAACACACCCGGGCGTCGGCGATCATCCTGGCCGAGGACGCCGAGGCCGCGCCGTGCGCGATGCTGCGTTCGCCGCATCCGTATCGCTCGTTCGCCGACGCGCTCGCGATCTTCGCGCGCGACGAGCGGCCCGTCACCGGCGTGCACCCGTCAGCGGTGATCGCGCCGGACGCGGTGCTCGGGAAAGACGTCGCGATCGGCCCGCTCGTCGTCGTCGAGCGCGGCGCGCGCATCGGCGATCGCGTCGCGATTCATCCGCACGCCGTCGTGGGACCTGAGGCGATCGTCGGCGAGGACTGCGTGCTCCACGCGCGCGTGTCCGTCCGTGGCGGGTCGCTCCTCGGCGCTCGTGTCGTCATCCAGGACGGCGCGGTGATCGGAAGCGACGGCTTTGGCTTCGTCACAGACGCCGCCGGCGCGCATCACAAGATCCCGCAGCAGAGCCGTGTCGTCGTCGAAGATGACGTGGAGATCGGCGCGAACACGACGATCGATCGGCCGGCGGTGGGGGAGACACGCATTCGCCGCGGCGCGAAGATCGACAACCTGGTGATGATCGCGCACGGCGTCAACGTCGGCGAGCACACCATCCTCGCGGCGCAGGTCGGCGTCGCCGGCAGCAGCCGCGTCGGCAGCCACGTCGTGCTCGCCGGCCAGGTCGGCGTCGCGGGCCATCTCGAGATCGGCGACAAGGCGCGCGCCACGGCGCAGACGGGCATCCCGAACGACGTCCCCGCCGGCGCGCTCGTCTCCGGCTACCCGGCGATCGACAACCGCGACTGGCTCAAGGCGTCGGCCGTGTTCAGAACGCTGCCGGAGTTGAAGCGCCGCGTCGCGGAGCTCGAGAAGCGTCTCGCTGCCTTACAGAAAAAAGAAACCACAGATTCCACCGATTCCACAGATTAGGAAGTTTTTGAAAGAGATCACGACCGCGACGTCGGCAGAAAATGCCACGGCTGTAATCCTCCCTTCACGATCCTGAGGCGTTTCATTCAACGGCCTCCCTGGCACAGATGCTGGATCCACGTTCGGTGTGCTCGCCGCTGATGACGGCCGTGACGAACAGACCTACGTGATTATTGGCGCTGCGATGGAGGTGCATCGGGTGCTCGGACACGGCTTCGTCGAAGCGCCGTATGCCGC
>JBKPSY010000047.1:0-7505 GCA_046735235.1 Acidobacteriota bacterium
GCTGATTGGTCAGACCGCCTCGGGGCGCGTCGGACTATAGGCCACCTCGACCGCTTCACACAAGGCCACCACCTATCGTGTCGTCCCCGAGTCGCTTTCAGCCGCTGACGACGCTGCGCCAGAAACTGGCCGAGCCGGGGCAGCTCTGGCGGAGCGCCAGCGTGTCGTCGCGGCTGCTGTTGCTGGCCGGCGTCTTCTTCTTGTTCGCGATCGTCGGGCTGCTCAGCGATCTCATGTCGGCCGTCCAGCACGGAGACTGGTGGCACCTGGCCTTCACCGGACTCTTCTCGGGTGCGGTCTCGGCGGCGTACGTGGTCGCCATCGTCACGCACCGGGGCGCGTGGCTGCCGCTCGTCGTGATCGTGCAGATCGCGCTCACGATGTACATCGCCAGCTGGAAGCCCGGCGAGCCGGCGCTCGTCCCCGCCGGCCCGCTGGAGCAGGTGCTGACCAGCCGCCTGATGATCGTTTCGAGCGCCATTGTCGCGTGCGTGGCGTTCAGCTGGTCCTTCTTGATCTCGTGGGTGACGAAGTCGGGGCGTCGCTACGTCGCGCTCGACACCGAGCTGCACCTCGCGCGCGACATCCACCGTGCGCTGGTGCCGCGGATCGAAACGCGGATCGACGGCTTCGATTTCCTCGGCGTCTCGTCGCCGAGCGGCGAGGTCGGCGGCGACCTGGTGGACGTCGTGGAGCACGACGGCGAGCCAGAGTGGACGGCGTACCTCGTGGACGTTTCGGGCCACGGCGTGCCGTCGGGCGTGCTGATGGGGATGGTCAAGAGCGCCGTCCGGATGGCGCTGACGAGGCCGACGCCCCTCGAGCCGATGCTGTCCGGCTTGAACGACGTGCTGTACGAGATCAGCCAGCCGCAGATGTTCGCGACGTTCGCGGCGCTTCGTCCCGCGGGTCCAGGCAGAATCGCCTACACGCTCGCGGGGCACCTGCCGATCCTCTGCTGGCGCGCGGCCACCGACGTCGTCGAGGAACTGGCCGTCTCGCAGGTGCCCCTCGGGATGCTGCCGGGCCGCGACTACGTCGCCGCCGAGACGTCCTGCGCGTCCGGCGACGTGTTCCTCGTGCTCACTGACGGGCTGACCGAGGTGTTCGATCGTTTCGATCGCGAGTTCGGCATGGACGGGGTGCGCGCGATCTTCGCCGCCAACGCGCAGTCGCCGCTGCCGCAGCTGGAAGAAGCGCTGCTCACTGCATCTCGATCGCACGGCACGCAGCTCGACGACCAGTCGCTCATCCTGATCCGCGTACTCTGACCCCGGCAGCACTCGCCGTCACACGCGATCTTTCTTCAAAGACACCTGGATTCTGGGATTCACGCGATTCGTCCGTCCGGGTCTGCCGTTGAATCCCTGACCCCAAATCCAGGTGTCTGTTTTCTCGCAGCGCCTAGCACTCCGGCAGTCCGACGGTGATGGCCACCGCCAGCCCGCCATCGGCGGTCTCCTTGTACTTCGCGCTCATGTCGAGCGCCGTCTGCCACATCGTGTGCACGACCTGATCGAGCGAGACCTTCGCGCGCGCCGGGTCGCTTTGACACGCGAGCTGCGCGGCGGTGATCGCCTTCACGGCGCCCATCGTGTTGCGCTCGATGCACGGCACCTGCACGAGTCCGCCCACCGGATCGCACGTGAGCCCGAGGTGGTGTTCCATCGCGATCTCGGCGGCCATCAGCACCTGACGCGGGGTGGCGCCCAGACACTCGGCCAGGCCCGCCGCCGCCATCGCCGAGCTGACGCCGATCTCCGCCTGACATCCGCCCATCGCCGCGGAGATCGTGGCGCCCTTCTTGAAGATGCATCCGATCTCGGAGGCCGTGAGCAGATAGCGGTGTACTAGTGGAACTGGTACACCGGCTGCGATCCACGGCTCGACGGACTTCGTCGCGTGCGGTTCGAACACGCACAGATATTGGCCGACCGCTGGAATCACGCCGGCCGCGCCGTTGGTTGGCGCGGTGACGACCCGGCCGAAGCACGCGTTCTCTTCGTTCACCGCGAGCGCGAAGCAGCTGACCGCGTCGAGGATGTAGCTGAACCCGGCGCCGCCCGATTGGAATCCGGCGAACCACGCGTCGTGTCCCGGGCCGTGCGGCGAGGCGCCCGGCGCGCGGCCGTCGAGCAGGCGCGCGTTCAACTCCGGGGCGCGGCGATGCACACGCAGTCCACCAGGAAGATCCCCCGGCGTGTAACAGCCGCGGTAGATGCACTCCTCCATAGCCCGCCAGATGCGCGCGAGGCCCTCGCCGGTCTCTGCCTCCGGGCGCCAGGCCCTCTCGTTCTCCCACACGACGCGCGACACCGGCCATCCGGTCTGATCGCACCAGCGCAGCAGATCCGCCGCCGTGTCCACCGGATACGGGAGCGACACCTGCCGTGTTGGGCCGGCGGCCTCGCCGTCGCGGACGATGAAGCCGCCGCCGATCGAATACCACGTGCCGGACACCACCTCGCCGGAGATGAGGGTCGCCGTGAACGTCAGCGCGTTTGGATGGAACGGCAGCATCCGATCGCGGTGGAATCGGATGTCGTCCGCCGGGCGGAACTCGACGGGCACCCGGCCGGCGAGCCGCAGCTCACGCGACGCCGCGAGCGCGTCGATCGTCGGACCGAGCGCGTCGACGTCGCAGGTCTCCGGATCCAGTCCGACGAGCCCCGCCTGGACCGCACGGTCCGTGCCGTGCCCGCGCCCCGTCTTCGCGAGCGATCCGAACAAATCGACGGTGACTTCGGTGACGTGCGCCAGGGTGTGCGACTGCTGGAGCTCCGCGACGAACGCCAGCGCGGCGCGCCACGGCCCGAGCGTATGCGAGCTCGACGGCCCGACGCCGACCTTGAACATGTCGAAGACCGACAGCCGCTCGGACATCGGCTCAGCTTACTTTCGCCACGATGAGCGTAAGGTCGTCGAACTGCTCGCGGCTGCTGTGGCCGCGGACGTCGGCGACGATGGCCTCGAGCAGCGCCGTCGCGGTGTCGTCACGATGTGCGTGCAGGACGTTGGCGAGGCGCTCTTCGCCGAACTCCTCGCCCGCCTCGGACGTCGCCTCGCTCACGCCGTCGGTAAAAACAACCAGGGTATCGCCGGGCGCCAGGCACGCGACGCTGGTCTCACACGCCCACGGCGTGAAGAGGCCGATCACCGGTGCCGTGACGTCGAGGCGATCGATCGAACCGTCGGCGCGCTGCACCAGCGGCGGCAGGTGGCCGCAGTTGGCGTACGTCAGCCGTCGCGTCTCGGCGTCGTACAGCCCGAAGAAGAGCGTGGCGTAGTGGTTCGGCGCCGTCGAGTCGTAGAACATCTGGTTCACGCGCTGGAGCGTGCCGGCCAGGTCGTCCACGGCCTGCCCGTACAGCGCGCGCAGGTTCGCCTGCAGGCTCGCCATCAGCAGCGCCGCCGAGATGCCCTTCCCTGAAATGTCGGCGAGTACGAGCGCGACGCGCGTGCCGCCCACCGACATGAAGTCGAAGAAGTCGCCACCGACGACGCGCGCCTGGAAGCACTGGCCCGCGTAGTCCAAGGTGGGCACCGTGACCCGCCCCTGCGGCAGCAGCATCGCCTGCACGTCACGCGCGATTTCCAGTTCGTGGCTCGCGCGACGCTCCACCTCGAGCCTGGATGCCATCGACTCCGCGAGCCTGATGTTCTCGAGCGCCAGGCCCGCCTGCGTGCCGACCGACGCGAGCAGGTTGCGGTCCTCGCCGGAATACGGCTCGTCCGACAGCCGCCGCCCGAGGACGAGCACGCCTTCCATCTTGCCCGAGCGCCCGACCATCGGCACCAGCGCTTCGGGCGCCAGCGGCGCGAACGTGCGCCACCATCCGCCAGGCTCCAGCTGCAGCGGATCGATCAGCACGGGGCGTCCGCGGCGCATCAGCTCCTGCAGCTGCATCTGCGTCGCCGGCATCCTCGCGGCCGCGCCCGACAGGCCCTCGTGCGCCGCCGCCTCGAACGTCCCGTCGTCGTTGCCGCGAAGGAAGACAAGCAGCGACTGCGGGTGGAGCGCCTCCACCACCGAGCGGTCGATCAACTCGGCGAGGCCCGCGCGATCGGTGGCCAGGCGCGACTGGTCGGCGAGCACCTCGAGCAGCCGGCGCGCGTCGAAGGAGCTGCGGAAGAAGGCGCGGTCGAGACGTTCCGCGGCGGGCTGCCACACGCGCTGGCCGATGAGCGCGAGGGTGCCGCCGAAGATCGAGCCGGCGACAAGGCCCAGCGACAACTGATCGCCCGGCATGCGCGACAGCATGTTCACGATGCGGGCGAAGCCGACGGTCATGCCGATGCCGACGCCAATCGCCAGCGTGACGAGCCCGCGCCGCACCAGCAGATACCGCGCGCTGCGGCGCAGCAGCACGGGGATCTCCATCGCGCGGTGCTTCACCACGGCGTACCCGAGCGAGATCGGGATGGCGAACAGCGCCGTGATCGCGCCGACCCAGAAGATGAACGGCAGCTCCTGCGGCTGGATTTCGAACACGCCCGCGAGAATCTGCAGGGTGATGATCGGGATGAGCCCGACGAGCATCCCGAAGAGGATCACGCGGCTCTTCCGTCGCACATCCGGCGGCCCGAAGGCGTTCAGTCCGAGTGAGACCATCGCGAGCACGAAGAAGAGGACCGAGTACGTCCCCAGCACCGTGTCGGTGGAGATTGCGTGCCCTGAGGTCCGCTCGTCGAACCACATCAGCGGATACGAGCCCTGCCACAGCAGGCACGCGGCGGCGAAGGCCATCGCCACCAGGCCCATCACGATGACGGCCGACCACTTGAGCCACGGCACGCGACGGTCGAGCGGCGAATGTGCGGGGAAGACGCTGAAGAAGGCGTACGTCACCGCCGGCAGCGGCGCCGTGAGCAGCGCCCAGAACGCGAGCGTCGGCCCGCGCAGGAGCTCGGGCAGCATGAACTCGAAATTCGCGATGGGCGCCTCGCCGATGAAGCCGCCGAGCATCAGCGCCAGGAGCCAGGCATGCGGGTCCTCCGGCCGCTGCAGCAGGACCACGGCCGCGACGATCAGGAACGGCAGCGGATAGAAGCTGAGCATCTGCGCGAAGAACCGCGCGAGATGGAAGCGCGTCCAGGTGCTGGCGAAGCCGGGCGGCACGTCCGGGCGAACGCCGGGCGTGAACACGATGTCGCGGGTCGCGCCGTCGTGCTGGACCGAGAGACGCACAGGGACGCCTGCCTTGGCGTCGTTCCGCAGCGCGAAGTACGGCGCCTGCGTCTCGAGCGTCTGCCCGTTGATCGCCGTGATGAGGTCGCCCGGCCGGATGCCGGCGCGCACGGCGGCGCCATCGGGGCTGACGTTGTCCACCAGCAGCGCGCGCGCCGTGGGCCGCAGATGCGCTTCCATCCCGATCGCGACCGGCGGCAGGTGGCGGATCACATACATCCACTGCACGCTGTACGCGGTCAGCAGCGCGACGAACAGGACGGCTGGCGCGCGGGGAGAGAGCACGGCTCTAGTTTATGGCGGGTTGTCGGTTGCGGGTTGGTTGTCGATTGCGGTGCGGATTGCCGATTGCCGGTTGAGGCCATCGGGTTGGCTGTCGTAGGGCCGGACTTCAGTCCGGCCAGACAACCGCCTACTGCCTACCGTCTACTACGAGCGGCACAAACCTCACGTCGACCAGGTCTTCACTGCTGGCGTCGGTGCCTCGGCGCTCCACGAGTCGAAGCGTCTGAAACTCCGCTCCGCCGACAGGGACGATGAGGCGGCCGGCGTCGGCCAGCTGCTCGACGAGCGCCGGCGGCACCTCGCGCGCCGCGGCCGCAACGACGATGGCGTCGAAGGGCGCGTGTTCGGGCCAGCCGAGCGATCCGTCGCGGGTGGCAAGGTGCACGTTCGTCACGCCGAGCGCGTCGAGTGTGGCTCGAGCTCGAGCCGTCAGCGCGTCGATGATCTCGACGGCGAACACCTCGCGCGCGAGCCGCGCGAGGATGGCCGTCTGGTAGCCGCATCCGGCGCCGACCTCGAGCACGCGACTGTCCGGTGTGAGCCGCAGCTGCTCCACCATCCAGGCGACGATGTACGGCTGCGAGATCGTCTGTCCGAATCCGATCGGGACAGGGTGATCGCCGTAGGCGTCATCGATGGCGTCGGGCGGCAGGAAGAGATGCCGCGGCACGGCGCGCATCGCGTCGAGCACGCGCGCGTCGCGGATGTCACGGCGGACGAGCTGCGTCTCGACCATCCGCTCACGAGCCGCCGCGAATCGATCGGAAGCCATCCCCGCCTAGGGTACCTGGTCTCTTGTGAGCCACAAGAGACCTTGGTATGGTGCTCGCCCATGCGCGCCCCATGCTGGCGGCGACAGATCGGCATCCTGGTGTGGGTGGTCCTCAGCCTCGGAACTGGCGCGACGGCCGCCGCCCAGGACGCGTTCGTCGCCGGCTCGGCCGGCGTGTGCACGGGCGCAGGCACCACGGGGTCGTTCGGCGTTTCGGCCGGCTACCTGATGTCGAAGCATTTCGGTCTCGAGGTGGAGCTCGGCGTGACGCCTGACGTCGTGCGCGACATCGAGCTCCCGACAATCCAGGCGCTGCGCGACATCCCGCAGCCGATCGCGCCCATATTCCCGCCGCTCACGCTCGATCGCAGCGGGACGCTCTACGCCTTTCACACGAACGTGATTGTCCCGCTGGCCGATCGGCCGAAGCTGCGAATCTCCGCCGTCGCCGGTGGCGGCGTTGCGACGCTCTCGGAGAAAGTGCACGTGCACCAGGACGGGTTCGACTTTCCGGCGATTCCCGGGTTGCCGGACATTCCCGGGCTGCCGCAGGTTCCCGGGCTGCCCGGGATCACCTTTCCGGCCATCGACGCGACAAGCACGCAGTCCCACACCGGGCTCTCGCTCACGGCCGGAGGCATCGTCGAGGTGCCGGTGACCGAGCGCCTCGCGATCGGCGCCGATGTACGCTACCAGCATGTCTTTCTCTCCGACCTCTCGCTCGATCTCACGCGGATCTCTGGACGCGTGCGCTGGCGATTCTGACCCACTCCGATCCCGGCCAATGCGCGCGTTGCCGCTCGCGCTCGCCTGTTGCCTCCTGCTGGTCGCGGCCGCCCCTGCGCACGCGCAGGACATTGACCCGGCGTTCCGCGCCGACATCGTCAAGATGATGGATCTAACGGGGGCGTCGAAGATCGGCCGGCAGATGGCCGGGATGATCTCGCAGCAGATGCTGCAGATGATGAAGACGCAGCATCCGGAAGTGCCCGCGCGCAACTTGGACGTCGTGCGCGAGGTGGCCGAAAAGGAGTTCGAGAGCGCCTTCGAAGGCCCCGACGGGCTGCAGTCGCGAATGGTGCCCCTCTACGCCAAGTACTTCACTGCGGACGACGTACGCGGGCTGATTGCTTTTTATCAGAGTCCGCTCGGGCAAAAGAGCCTCTCAGTGATGCCGGCGCTGATGCATTACGGTATTGCCCTTGGCCAGCAATGGGCGGCCGAAGCCACGCCGCGCGTGCAGGAGGCCATCAAGAAGCG
>JBKPSY010000048.1:0-10955 GCA_046735235.1 Acidobacteriota bacterium
GCGCTAGCCAGATCGCAAAGGTGGCGCATCCGATACCAATCGCACGCCACGACAGCGTCCAGCCCAGGTTCGCGTAACTGCTTCTGAACACCCAGAGCACCCAGAGCGCCGCAATGACGCGAACCGGGTAGAGCCAGTCGAGGCCCGCCGAGAACGCGCCGGTGAGCATGGCGGCAGCCATCACGACGAGGAAGGGAGCGAGATACGCCGGAGTCGAGTCTCCGCGCTCGGCCACGGCGTCCACTGTCGCCTTCCTGAAGAACCCGCCCCGGCTCAAGATGACCACCGAGGCGAGGGCGACCGCGTTGAACGTCAGCCAGCCGGCCTGCGAATGAAACCCACCCAGCGCGATCGCCGGCCAGCCCGACGATCCGATTGCGATCAGCAGGGCAATGCGCGCCACGTTGAGGAGCCACATGGCGATGGCGCCGATCGGCAACAGCACCAGCACGCCTGGAAACCGCAGTTCGCGCCGGAAGACCCACAAGTAGACGATGAGGAACGCCAGGATAAGACCGATGCCCTCGTAGCCCGAGCAGGCCGGCGCGATGGACACCTTGAAGGTCGGGGTCCCGAGGACCAGTCGTTCGGGAATGCTCAAGACGTTCGGGTAGACGAGGCCGAGCACGCCGCCGACCGCCCAGAACGTGTATTGAGCCAATGGCCGCCAGAGCGCTTCAGCGAAATATCCGGCGAGCCACACCAGGACGCCCAGAAGCGCCGCCAGTCCCGCCACCCCTTTCACGCGGACCAGCGGCGGCAGCTGAATGCGACGCGACATGAGCGCGAGTCCCCACGCGCCCAGAGCGATCAGCCCAAGCAGGAACCAGGCGAGGACCCAGAAGGCCGGATGCCGATCGGCCAGGGCAGGATCGAACACGACAGCGGAGGCCTGGATGAAAAGCGCAAGCGCGCCCAGGTGGACGGCAAACCACGCAGTGCGCGACGGTGCGGAAGCAGGCGTGCTTTGCAGCGGGAGCCGCACGGCGAAGCGCGAGCGCTGCAGGACGACCAGCGCGATAGAGGCAGTGATGGCGATCTGCAAGAACTGGGGCGACCAGGCGACCAACTGCAGCCAGGGCGACGAAGCGCGGTCAAGAGCCTGCGTGTCGAAGCGGATGGTGAGGTACAGCAATTCCGAGACGAGCAGGGCAATCAGGCCGAGCTGGGGCACGGGAAGATGTCAGCCAAAGCAACGGCCGTGCCCGTGCAAAGCCTGCACTTCATGAGTGGTTTCGACCGCGGCGTGGCGAAAGGGGCTTGCGAGGCTGACTTTCCTCTGCGCTTGATGCTCCGGCACCGCCGGCCGTCACCCCTCGATGAGCGCAGCTGCCAGCAGCGGGAGGAGCAGTTCGTGGTGCCCGGTCAGCGAATAACCGGCGCCGATCCCCTTGGTCGGGCGAGTGACGACGTTGGTCTGCGGACGGTACAGGCGCACGAAATCCAGATTGACGGTCGTGAGATCGGTGAGCGGGCGCCCCTGGTTGCGGGCGAGGGCGACGGCCTTCAGAAAGACCTCGGGCAGCACCACCGCCGATCCGCAATTGAGGTAGACGCCCCGGTCGAGGCGCGCGACGTTCGACACGAAGTATCGGAAGTCGCGAAGGCTGCCCGCGCCGAGCGCGGCGCCCGACGCGGCGGGATGCATGTGAACGATGTCGGTGCCGATGGCGACATGCACGGTGAGTGGGATGCCGAGCTCCGTGGCAACCGCCGTGATGCTGTGCGCGCGATGCGGCAGCGTCGCGCCGGCCATCCATTCGCCGACCGCCTGACCGATGCCGAGCCCACGCCCGACGCCTGTCGTGATCACCTCGTTCAGCAGGCGTCCCGTCTCCTCCGCCATGCCAAACCGTCCGGGGCCCAGGGCTTCGTCCACGTCTTCCGACGTCGCGCCGGAGAGCGCGATCTCGAAGTCGTGAATCAGGCCGGCGCCGTTGGTCGCGAGCGCGGACACGAATCCTCGCCGCATCAGGTCCACGACGACGGGCGACAGACCCGTCTTGACCACGTGCGCGCCGAAGCCCCAGATGATGCCGCCGTCCTCGCGCTTCGCACGTTGGAGGCGCGAGATGACGGCCTTGAAGTCCGCGCCCGCGAGGATATTCGGCAGCCGATCGATCCACGCGCCGATGCCGCTGCCTTTCTCGTACGGCTTCGCGAAGTCCTCGACCCGGGCCTTGCTCTGCCGCGACGCAAGCGGGTACGTCCGCACGCCGGAAAGGTCGAACTCGTCGTAAGGGAAGGGCACGGGCACATCATACGCATTCCAGTGCCGCAGTGCCGCAGTGCTGCAGTGCTGCAGTGAGAGCAGGTTCCGCCAGCCGCAGCACGGCGGCACTGTTGCACAGCAGCACTGTTCAGAGAATCAACATGGCGTCGCCGTAGCTGTAGAAGCGGTAGCCCTCGCGCACCGCGTCCGCATAGGCCTCGAGCACCAGCTCGCGGCCGGCGAACGCGCAGACGAGCACGAGCAGCGACGACTGCGGCAGGTGGAAGTTCGTCAGCAGCCCGCCCAGGACCTGGAAGCGAAATCCCGGGTAAATGAAGAGAGACGTCTCGCCCGCGTCGGCCTGCACGCGCCCGCCGTGTTCCTTCGCCACCGATTCGAGCGTCCTCGTCGTCGTCGTGCCGACGGCGACGATGCGGCGGCGCTCGTCTTGCGCTCGAGCGATGGTCGAGGCGCTGGCCGCGGAGACAGCGAAGACCTCCGGGTCAATGGTGTGCGCCTCGATCTCGTCCACGCGAATCGGAGAGAACGTGCCGTAGCCGACGTGCATCGTGATGTCGGCCCGCTCGACGCCGCGGGCGGCGAGCTCCGCGAGCAGCGCCGGCGTGAGATGCAGCCCCGCGGTAGGCGCGGCGACCGATCCGCGGGCCCGCGCGTAGACCGTCTGATACCGCTCGCGATCCGCCGCGCTGTCGGGACGCTTGATGTACGGCGGAAGGGGCATGTGGCCGAGGGCGTCGATGGCTTCGTCCACGTCGCCGCCGTCTGCGCGGCGGAGCCGGATCGTCCGTCGCCCGAAGGTGTGCTGTGAGACCACCTCGAGCTCGACCGCGCGCGAGCCCTCACCGAATCTGGCGCGCGTGCCCGGCTTCATCTTCTGGCCGGGATGCAGCAGCACGTCCCACTCGTCGCCGCCCCGATGCCGCAAAAGGAGACACTCGACCTGTCCGCCACTGGGATCGCGACGGCCGAGCAGTCGCGCGGGCACGACGCGCGAGTCGTTGACGACGATCAAATCCCCGGCGTCCAGCAGGCTCGGCAGGTCGGCGATGCGCTGGTGACGCCACGAGCCAGCCGCCCGATCGAGCACGAGAAGCCGCGACGTACCCCGTTCGGGCGGCGCCTGCGCAATCTGCGATTCAGGCAGATCGAAATCGAAGTCAGACAACCGCACAGGAGGAATGGTACCGCAGTGCTGCAGTGCTGCAGTGCCGCAGTGCCATAGTGCTGCAGGTGCCGCGGTGCTGCAGTGCCGCAGTGCCGCAGTGCTGCAGTGCTGCGGTGCGGTCGTAGAGCGCCACAAAAAAAGCGCGCAGCGGGGCGAAGAGCCACTGCGCGCGGGGGAAGAGAGGAACTGGAGACGAGGAAACTCAGAGGTGCAATGCGGTCTGCATCCCGACGCCCGCAGAGGCCGAGGGGTCGTCGACGCTGCTGCCCCACACGATGTTGGAACCCCAGACGATGTTCGAGCCCCACACGATGTTGGAGCCCCACACGATGTTGGAGCCCCACACGATATTGCTGCCCCAGACGATGTTGGAGCCCCAGACGATGTTCGAACCCCAGACGATGTTGGAGCCCCACACGATATTCGAGCCCCACACGATGTTGCTGCCGCTCACGCAATCGGCGCCGCCGCACACGCTGCCCCAGACGTTGTTCTGGGCGAGTTCGGTGTTGGAGCCCCAGACGATGTTGGACCCCCACACGATATTGGAGCCCCACACGATGTTGCTGCCCCAGACGATGTTCTCCGGCTGAACGCCCCAGTTGTTGTTGTCCGCGCGCGCGCCCCAGACGACGTTGTCGCCGCTCGAGCCCCACACGATGTTCTGTGCCTGCGAGCCCCACACGATGTTGCTGCCCCAGGCCGACGCCGTCGGCGTGATCGTCCCGCCGCCGACGAGGAAGTTGCCCCAGAGAATGTGCGCCGACCAGGTGGAATCGGTCGGGTACGGGTCGCCGGTGCGCGCTGTCTGATAGAAGCTCGCCAGCGTGATCGCGCCGTCCGCGTTGAGGAACCCGGCGCCCTGCGCCATGTAGTCGACGCCCGAGTGCAGCGCCGCCGTGTATTCGAGGATCCCTTTCACGGCGTTCGGCGTCAGCGACGGGTTCGCCTGCAGCATCCGCGCGACGACGCCGGTCACCGCTGGCGCCGCCATGCTGGTGCCGCTGAGCGAGATGTAAGGGAACGCAGCCCCGCGCGTGCCGGCGACCATACTGTCGGGCCGGAGACCCGACAGGTAGCTGTTCGGATCGTTCAACGACACGATGTGCAGCCCGGGGGCGACGAGGTCCGGTTTCGCGGTCGCGTCGACCGCGGTCGGCCCACGGGAGCTGAACGTCGCGACGGTGTCGTCGGAGCTGTCGGGCGTGCCCTGATCGTTGTACGCGCCGACCGTGATGACCCACGGCGCGTTGCCCGGCGCGGTGATGCCGCCGTACTGCAGGTTTCCGTTGGCGTCCTTCCCCAGGTTGCCGGCGGCCGTGACGACGACCAGGCCGGCGTCCACGGCGCGCTTGGCGGCAAGCGTGAGCGGATCCGTCTCGTACGACTCGAATACCGCGGCGCCAATCGAGAGGTTGATGACGCGCACGTGGAACCGGGCGCGGTTGGCGACCGCGAAGTCGATCGCTCGAATCACGTCGCTGACCGATCCCTGGCCCTGCCCGTTCAGCACACGCAGCACGAGCAGCTCGGCGCCGGGTGCAACGCCCTCGTATTGGCCATCCGCGTCCCAGCCGCTGCCGCCGATGATGCCCGCCACGTGCGTCCCGTGCCCGAAGCCGTCGTGCGGCGTCGTCGCGCCGTCGACGAAATCGACGAACGCCGTGACGCGTTGCCCGACCGGGCCCCCCCCGTTGCTGACGTTGCGCGCGAGGTCGTCGTGCCACGCCGTGACGCCGGAGTCGATGACGGCGACGCCAACGCCCGAGCCGTCGTACTTGCTGGCAGCCGAAACGGACGCGTGACCTGTACCGATCCCGTCCGGGTCATCCGCGAGCATCGGCGTGACCACGCGATCCAGGTGGACGCCGGCGACGGACGGATCCGCCGCGAGCGCCTCGAGCGCGGCGTTCGGGACGTCTGCGACGAAGCCGTCCACGCTATCGAGGCGGGCGCCGACGCGCACGCCAAACTGCCGCAGCTTCGCCGCGATATCAGCGCCGTTCTGGGCGCGGACGATCACCCGCGACGTGCCGCCGGTGCCAAGGCGGGCGACGAGCGCGCGATCCATCCGCGGCCCGCCGCGGCCCTCCGCGAACGCCGGGAACGAGATGAGGGCAAGCAGCGCAATCGTCGCGGCGATGCCGACGACGCGGCGCCAGGTCAGTGGACCCATGTCGACGCCTCCGTCTCGGTCGCACGCGCGCGGCGCCAGTCTTCCTTCAGCCACGACCAGAGCACCTGGTCGTGCCGCGAGCCGTCCGCCACGACGAGGGAGCCGCGGAGCAGGCCCTCGGCGACGGCCCCGAGCTTCTCCACGGCGCGGTTGCCGCGGGCGTTGCGCGAGGCGACGCGCGCCTCGACGCGAAACGTGCCCAGCTCGCTGAACGCGAAGTCGAGCAGCAGGTGCCCGGCGTCCACAAAGAGCCCGCGCCCCCACCACTCGGCGCCAAGCGCGACGCCCCATTCCGCGGTGCCGAAGCTCGGATCGAGCTGGCGAATCTGGACGAGCCCCACCGGGCGTCCGGTCTCGTGCGGGACAATCGCGAAGCCCGCGTACCGGCCCGCGCGTCGCTCGCTGAGCGTCGCGTCGATGAAGCCGGCGAACCGCTCCAGCGACTGCGGCGGCGGCGAGAGGAACCGCGCCACCTCGGGCGCCGCCAGCAGCGGCAGGAGGGTCGTGGCGTCCGACGCGTCGAGCTCGCGCAGGGACACTCGGCGCCCCTCGAGCACCGGCAGCTGGTCGCGCCAGTTCCGGCGCGTGGAGCGCTCGTCGCGGTCGCGTGCCGGGGTGGGCGACGAGGACGTGAGCGGCAGTGCGGTCTCGTGCATACGAAATCCTGGGAAACCGTGTGTTCCTGGGCTGAACCGGCATGGCCAGCCGAGGCGACACCTCGGGCGTTTCCCAAGGAGAGCAAGGCCTCGGCCACACTCATCCGTAGCAGACGTGACGCGCTAAGTTGTTTGGATGTAAAGGCTTACAGGTTCACTGCAGTGCTGTGCAGCCCGGCCGTGCGCTGAAACGTGGCAGATTCTGGAACCCGGCAGGCAAAACAAACGGCAGAGACAGCCAATAAGTCATTTATTAACAAAGACTTACCAGCCGTGATCAGTTCTGTAACACCGTGTGCCGTCTCGGAACACGGGCCGGATTGTGGCCGGAAATGGGCGCCCCGATTCGAGCCGCCCCAAGAGGCCAAATCGCAGAAATTGCGTACTCGCTAACAGGAGGACACCGGGGTTCTATATGGCCCACCGCACCAGCAGCGCGCCGACCGTGAACCCGGCACCGACCGAGGTGACGAGCACCAGGCTCCCTTTCTTCAGCCGTCCGTCCTTCACCGCATCGTCCAGCGCGAGTGGGATCGTGGCCGCCGTGGTGTTGCCGTAGTTCGCGATGTTGATGACGACCTTCTCGGACGGGAAGCCGATGCGCTCGGCTGCCGACTGGATGATGCGCCGGTTCGCCTGATGCGACACGAAGAGATCGATGTCGCTCGCCGTGAGGTTGTTCCGCGAGAGCAACCGCCCGCACATCTCCTCGGTCTTGCGCACCGCGAAGCGGAACACCGCCTGGCCGTCCTGTTTCACGTAGTGCAGGCGGCCTTCGACCGTTTCCTTCGAGGCGGGACGGAGACTGCCGCCGGCCGGCATGCAGAGCGCCGGTCCGCCGCTGCCGTCGATCTCGGCTTCGAAATCGAGAATGCCGAACTCGCGATCCTTCGTCGGCGAGATCACCGCGGCGCCGGCCCCGTCGCCAAACAGCACGCACGTCGTGCGATCCGTGTAGTCGAGGATGCTCGACATCACGTCGGCGCCGACGACGAGCGCGTGCTCGATGGTGCCCGAGGCCACCATGTGCGCCGCCGTCGTGAGCGCGTACGTGAAGCCGGAACACGCGGCGCCGAGATCGAAGCCCCACGCGCGTGTCGCGCCGATCTTGTGCTGCAGCAGGCACGCGGTGCTCGGGAACATCATGTCGGGCGTCGTCGTGCCGACGACGATGAAGTCGATGTCGGCCGGCTCGAGGCCGGCCTGCGCGATCGCCTTGAGCGCCGCTTCCTTCGCCAGGTCCGACGTCGCCACGCCGGGATCGACGATATGCCGCTCGCGGATGCCGGTGCGCTGCTGGATCCACTCGTCGCTGGTCTCGACCATCTTCTCGAGGTCGAAGTTGGAGAGCACGCGCGGCGGCACGTAGGTCGCCAGCCCGGCGATCGCCACGCGTCTCAAGCCCGGTCGTGACAGCCGGCCCGCGTACTCGGCCAGCGGCTTGACTCCGACGTGTCCCGACTCGTTCACCACAGTCTCCCGTCCCTTCCCGGCGCTTCGAGGCCGAAGAACTCGTAAGCCCGCGCCGTGGCGACCCGCCCCCGCGGGGTGCGGTCGAGAAAGCCGATCTGGATCAGATACGGCTCGTAGATGTCCTCGATGGCGTCGGCTTCCTCGTTGATCGCCGCCGACAGGCTGTTGACGCCCACCGGTCCGCCGTTGAACTTGTCGATGATCGTGCGCAGCAGGCGGCGGTCGATATCGTCGAAGCCGTGCGCGTCCACTTCGAGCAGGCTGAGCGCGGCGCTGGCGACGTCCATCGTGATACGGCCGTCGGCGCGCACCTCCGCGTAGTCCCGCACGCGCCGGAGCAGGCGGTTCGCGATGCGCGGCGTGCCGCGCGACCGGCGCGCGAGCTCGAGCGCGGCTTCCGCGTCGAGCGCGACGCCGAGGATTCGCGCCGAGCGCCGCACGATCTCCTCGATGTCGGCGACGTTATAGAAGTCGAGCCGGTGGACGATCCCGAACCGGGCGCGGAGCGGCGCCGTCAGCAGCCCCGCGCGCGTCGTCGCGCCGATGAGCGTGAACGGCTTGAGCGGCACCTTGACCGAGCGCGCCGCGGGCCCGCTGCCGATCATGATGTCGAGCTCGAAGTCCTCCATCGCCGGATAGAGGATCTCCTCGATGTTCGGCGCGAGGCGGTGGATCTCGTCGATGAAGATCACCTCGCGCTCGCCGAGCGCCGTGAGCATTCCCGCGAGATCGCCCGGGCGCTCGATGACCGGGCCCGCCGTCGATCGAATCGACGTGCCCAGCTCGTTGGCGATGACGGTCGCGAGCGTCGTCTTGCCGAGACCGGGCGGGCCGTACAGCAGGACGTGATCGAGCGCCTCGCCGCGGTTGCGGGCGGCGGCAATCGACACCTGCAGGTTCTCGCGGACGCGGTCCTGGCCGATGTAGTCGTCGAGCGTCCGCGGGCGCAGCCCGACTTCGTACTGGGCGTCTTCGTCGATGCGCGACGCCGCGACGATGCGAGGATCAGACATTCACGACAACAAAGAATGCAGAATGAAAAGTGAAGAATGAAGACTGCCGAGAGCCGTTCGTCGTAAGCCCGTCGACGGACGAACGCTACTTTCTCCCGCCTCTCGTCAAGGATTCCAACGCGCGGCGAAGCGACGGTTCGAACGCTCCGCCCGTGGCTGCGAGCGCCGCGTCCACCGCTTTCTCCGCCGCGGGCCGATGGTAGCCCAGATTCACGAGCGCCGATAGCAGATCGGTGCGCGTGCCGTCGCCCGGCGCGCCGCCCGTGGCCGCGCCTTCGAGCGCGCTCACTTTGTCGCGCAGCTCCAGTACGATCCGCTCGGCGGTCTTGCGGCCGATGCCCGGAATCGAGACCAGGCGGGCGATGTCGCCGCCGCCAATGGCGCCGACGAGATCGCCTGGCGCGATGCCGGACAAGACCGCGAGGGCGAGCTTCGGGCCGATGCCCGACACCGCCACGAGCCGATCGAACAGCGCCAGCTCCAGCGGCGTCGCGAACCCGAAGAGTTGCAGCGCGTCCTCGCGGACGTGCGTGTGGATGCGCAGCGCGACGTCGGCGCCCGGCTCTCCGACGGCCGAGTACGACGACAACGGCACGTGGACCTCGTAGCCTACGCCGCCGGTCTCGACAATCACCCGCGTGGGATGCTTCTCGAGAACCCGGCCGCGCAGAAACGCGATCATGACGGGCGGGTGCCTGCCGGCGGCCGCCAGTGACGCCAGGTGCGCGGCACGCGCCCGGCCTCGTTGGCCGGCGTGACGGCGCCGCTGGCGGCGTGGAGATGACAGATCGCCACGGCGAGCGCGTCTGAGGCGTCGTGCGGAGTCGGGACCACGTCGAGGTGCAGCAGCAGCCGGATCATCTCGGCCACCTGGTGTTTCTCGGCGCGCCCGTAACCGACGAGCGCGCGCTTGATCTCGGCGGGACTGTATTCGGCGATCGTGAGACCGGACTCGACGGCGGCCAGCATCGCCACGCCGCGCGCGTGCCCGAGCTTCAGCGCGCTGCGGACGTTGACCGCGTGGAACAGGTTCTCGATGGCGGCGACGTCAGGCCGGCACTCGCGGATGAGCGCGACCAGCCCTTCGTGAATCAAACGCAGGCGCTCGGGAAACGTCGCGCGCGCGGGCACGACGATCGCGCCGCACGCGACCAGCTGATGGCGCTGGCCGTCGCTGTCGACGCAGCCGTAGCCCGTGCGCTCCGATCCGGGATCGATGCCGAAGACCCTCACGCCAGGGACGCCTCGATCTCCTTCTCGGCGATGTCGAAATTCGACCACACCTGCTTCACGTCGTCGTGGTCGTCGAGGGCGTCCATCAGCTTGACCATCGCGGACGCGTCCTTGCCTTCGAGCTTCACGTAGTTCTGCGGCAGCATGGCGACCTGCGCGCTGGCCGGCTCCACGCCGAGCGCCTTGATCGCGTCGCGCACTTTCTCGAAGGCCGGAGGCTCGGTGATCACCTCCCACGAGTCGCCGTCGTCGCGAAGGTCGTCGCCGCCGTTATCGAGGACCGTGTTGAGCAGCTTCTCCTCGTCGGCCGCGGCCTTCTCGATGACGATGTAGCCCTTCTTGGAGAACATCCAGGCCACCGAATTCGACTCGCCGAGGTTGCCGTTGTGCTTCGTGAGCATGTGGCGCAGTTCGCCGACGGTGCGGTTCCGGTTGTCGGTGAAGACCTCGATGATCACCGCGGCGCCGCCAGGGCCGTAGCCCTCGTATGTCACCTCTTCGTAGTTGACTCCGGGCAACTCGCCCGTACCGCGCTGGATCGCCTTCTTGATGTTGTCGGCCGGCATGTTGACGGCCTTGGCATCGGCGATGACCGTGCGCAAGCGCGGGTTGCTGTCCGGGTCGCCGCCGCCGTTACGGGCGGCAACCGTGAGTTCCTTGATGATGCGCGTGAACATCTTCCCGCGCTTGGCGTCGAGGGCACCCTTCTTGTGCTTGATGGTGTGCCACTTGGAATGGCCAGACATTCATCAGACTCCAGAAAATACGCGAAAAACGGGACCGTAAAGTTTAACACGGGGAAGATAGGTCCATGAGTCTATGGGTCCATGGGTGCATGGGTGCAGGGGAAAGCCATTCCTCGAGGCCGCCCCCGCCCTATGGCTCATGGAGCCATGGACTCATGGTCCCACACACCTATGGACCCATGGACCCATGGACCCATGGACCCATGGACCCATGGACCTATACGGACTTCTCCGCAATAAGCAACCACGTCTCCGAGTCC
>JBKPSY010000049.1:0-14262 GCA_046735235.1 Acidobacteriota bacterium
TCCCTGTTCCTGCATCACCTTTACGGTCTCCTTGACGAGATCCGACATGAACGACTGCAGGTTCTTCGGGTCGTTCGTCTGCGTAACGGCGCCCCAGAGCAACACGTCCTTCTGGACGTCGAACACGAGCGATTCGACCACGACCACTGTCGTCCTCGAGGTGGACGCCGGCGAGTAGGTCGCGCCCCAGCCGTAGTTGTAGTAACCCCAGTACGACTGATAGTACGAACTGGTCCACATCGCAGGCGTGTAGGTCTTGACGACGTCAGCGACGACAGGCCGGAGTGCGACGACGCCTTCAATCTGCTGGCGCGCGAACCAGGGCTTCGCTCGCGCCGCGTCGCGCAGTTCTTCCTTCGGCGCGATGCGATAGCTCGCGACGCCCACCATGCCGCGCGCCGTCAGCTCGTTGACGAGCGCTTCCTCTCCAGGAATGCGCAGGCCGTCGTCGTCGCTGATCACGACGGCGGCGACCTTCTTTCCGACGAAGCGAGAGCCGTACGCATCTGGCGTCTTCCACGTGGACAGGAAGATCGGCTTGTCCGCCAACAGCGTCACTGTGGCGATCGTGGCGGTGGAGAGAGCAAGCAGAAGCCGACGTCGCATCATTTGCCGGGCGCCTCCAGCGCCAGCGCGGTCTTCCAGTACGCCTGCTGCCCGACGTAGTCGTCGTCAGGGAAGCTGGAAAGGATGATGCGGCGGGCCTTGAGAATGTCGAGGCTGCCGCTCTCCTTGTAGAGAATCGTCCCGTCCGGCCCGATGACGACCGAGTAGGGCACGCCGCCGTTCCAGTCCGGATCGAACGCCTTCATCAACTCGTATGGATCCATCGTTCCCGAGAGCAGGTTGCGTGACGACGCGTGCTGCGATTCGAGGAACGCGCGGACGCCTTTCTCCTCGTCGGGATAGTTGATGCTGACCGTGACGAGATCGAACGGCCGCTTGCGATACATGCGGTACGTGTTCTGGAGGTCGGGAAACTCCGCCGTGCACGGCGCGCACCACGTGGCCCAGAAATTCACGAGCAGTGTCTTGCCGGTCGTGTTCTTCCGCAGATCGCCCAGCGCCGCGGCGTCCACCTTGTCCAGCGGGACGGGTTCGGCGGCGATCTTCTTCGCCTCGGCGTCGTGCAGCACTTCCTTGTCGAGCCACTTGATGGAGCAGCCGACAGTCGGCGTCTTCTCGGCCGGCACGGCCGTGCCGGCGAGCACGGCGTCGAGTGCATTCCGCGCGTCGGGCACCTTCGCGTACATCTCGCGCGGGTTGCTGTCCACGCGGCCCTGGTAGCGCAGCTTCCGCTCGCTGTCGAAGACGAACACGTGCGGCGTCGCGGTCGGGCCGTACTTGCGCGCGATCTCTTGCGTGTCGCCGTCGTAGAGGAATGGGAAGTTGAACTTCCGGAAGGAGGAGCGGACCTTCATGTCGTCGAGCGTGTCGCCGACGTCCGTGTAGCCCATCTCGTCGAGGCGCAGTGCCTTGACGCTGTTCGGCTGGATCACGACGAACGCCACGCCCTTCGGCGTGTAGTCGTCGACGATCTGACGGATGCGCTGCTCGTAGATCTCGGCGGTCGGACAATGCACCGCCGTGAAAATCACGACGAGCGCCTTCGCCGCCTTGAAGCTGGCGAGCGTGTAGGTCTTGCCGTCCACGCCAGGCAGGCTGAAGTCAGGCGCGAGCGCGCCGATCGCGAGCGGCTGCGGATGATCATCTGCGCGGCCGGACGGCGAGGTCACGAGCAGGGCTGCCAACGCAGCTCCGCATGTGAGAGGCCGCAGTAGACGCAAAACGGATCGGGCCATGCGGCCGACGCTATCACGAACCGCGGCAGGTTGATCCGGTCGGCAGGGTCAGTTGTCTGGCGCTGTAGTCAGCGTCGAATTCCTGAGTCAGCCGATGGCGGAGCCGGCACGGCGCCGGCCCGCCATCAGAAAACTGCTTACTCTGGACACGCCGGGAGCAGCGACCCCGGCGCCGGGCTCGCCTCGCAATACGACACGTTCTCCCAGCTGAAGACCCCCGGGGCGCGCGGATCGATCGTCAGCCTCAGCCATTTCCTCGGGTTGTTGCCGTCCGGCGTCAAGGCTCCCTGGACGACGATGCGGGTCAAGTTCGGGACGTCCTGCGTGTTGTGAATCATCCCGGTCGCGCTCGAATGATCGGCAAGCGGCTGGCCGACCTGGTAGCGGTGCGAGTCGCCATTGAGAAGCAGGACGGGATTGCCGAACTCGACCGTGCGATTCGCGAGCTCGGTCACCAGGGGCGTGTAGTTCGTGAGGGCCGCCTCGGTGTCCCACATATCGGCTTGACTGATGACCACGACCGCGGCCGCCCCGTGCGCCTCTGCCATCTCGAAGGCCTTCGTGAGCCATCGCAGGTTGGCGGCTTCACGCTGGGTGCGCTCCTGCAGCTGGGCCGAGGTGTCCGTGAACGGCGCCGTCCATGTCGTCGCGTCGTCGTTCGAACCGCCGGGGACGTTCATCGTGACGAACACCGTGCGCGACTGCTCCCAGATCACGTTCTCGATGAACTGCGCGTCGTCCGGGAACCCCGGGTCGAAGGCAGTGGCTTGCGAGATGACCTGTCGCGGGTGCGCTCCCAGGGTGAGGCCAGCCGCAGGGAAGAACAGGTTTCGCACGGCCGCCAGCTCGTTGAGAGGAGCGCCGCTGCTCAACTGTTTGGCCTTGTGGCAGTCGGACCATTCGTTGTCACCCGGGGTGTAGACGAAGGGATCGTGGAACTGCTGGAAGATCTCCCAGATGCTCTCGTTCCAATTCGGGCTCGACCCCGCGGGCAAGGGGCTCAGGCCGGCTCCGGTGCACGGCATGCTTCCCGAATGTATGTCGCCGACGTGGACGATCAGCCGCACCTGCGGGTCGCTGTTGATGGAATCGACCAGGAACGGCGCGGCGGTGTTGCGCAGGTTGACGCTGTAGGGCCAGTCACCAAACACGGCAATGGTGAGCGCGTCAGCGGAATGATTGACGGGTGTGCCGTGCTGCGCGCTCGCAGGCGCGGCAATGGCGGCGGCCACGAGGGCCGCCGAAATCACAGAGGCATGTCTCACGTGGACTCTCCTTCGAGGAATGAGGCTCGAAGGGATGTTCCACGCAGGCGTGGCGTTTCTGGTGTCGCAGGCGTTACGTCAGTGCAACGATTGCGTAAACATCAGGCGCGCATCTTGCGCCAGTTCGCGAGGCACTGCTCCGCGCGCGCGAGCTGCTGATCGGACGGGCCGGCCTCCTGCTCGATCAGGTAGTACTCGACGCCGCCGACCGACTCGGCGGCCTTGAAGATCTTCGCCCACGGCGCGTCGCCCTCGCCGAAGATCGCGCCGTAGCCCACGCCGCCCGACTTCCAGTCCTTGCAGTGGACGCTGCGAATGCGTCCTGGATTCGCGTTGATCCAGGCTTCGGGGTCGACACCGGCTTCGACGGCGGTCCCGATGTCGAACTGCAGCGTCACGCTCTTCGGAGTGCCCGTGGCGATGATGTCCATGGGCCGCTTGCCGTCCACCTCGTGCCACTCGGCGCCGTGATTGTGGTAGCCGGTGCCCATGCCGAGCGGCTCGAGCTTCGCCTGCGCGGCGGTGAGCTGATCGGCGACGCCTTTCCAGCCGTCTGCGCCGCTGACCTGCCCGGCGGAGGCCATGATGATGTACTTGCTGCCGATGGCGTGATTCAGGTCGATGGCTTTCTGCAGGTTGTCCCCGCTCAGGAAGCTGTGATCGTTGTGCGTCGAGTGGCAGACGAGGCCGACATCGTCCATCACTTTCTTGACGTCGGCAGCGGTCTGCGGGGTCCACTGGAAATACGGCGCGTAGAACTCGACCACCTGGTAGCCCATCTTGGCAACCGCTCGCACGGTGCCCGTCAGGTCCTTCGCCAGCGCGTCGCGCACCGTGTAGAGCTCGATGCCAACGGGCACGGAGGAACCGGCGGCGCCAAGGCGCGCGGCAAACGGCAGGGCTCCGGCGATGGCGAGAAACGCGCGACGGGAGACGGAGGTTTGGTGCACCATGCGGAAAACCTATCACAATCGGCGGGGCTGAAGCCCCGCCCTACGTACTACCTTCTGAAGCCTCGCCCTACGTACGTGTCGGCGCACCCGCCTCTCCCTGCCTACCTTGCCCCCCTGGCCCGCCCTGCGCTCCTTCCACCAACCTCTTGAATCGTCTGCCCGCCATCGCACTGACGACGAGGAACAGAATCATCGCGACGGTATGCGGCACATTCGACAGCCACATCGATCGATCCACGGGCGTCGTGTAGACGACGACAACGCGGAGGATCGAATCGGCGATGAGCGCGATGCCGAAGCCGGTTGTGACCAGGGTGTGGATGCGGCGGAATTCCGCCGAGGTCGCCCAGGCGTGGTCATACGATGCGTTCCTGGCCGGATCGCCTTTCGTCGCGATCGGCCGCGCGGCCTCGAAGGTCAACGGCTTACCCACCGCTGCCGTGTAGAGCAGATACACCGCAGCGACAAGGGTGTAGAAGGACGGGCGGATCAGCATCAGCCGCTCGTCATGGATGAAGACCAGTAGCGCGATCGACACGAGGATCTCGAGCAGGACGAGCGTCCCCACAGAGTCGAGCCCGCGTCTCGCCGTGTTGATCGCTGTGCTCGTGGCGGCGACGAGGCCGCCGGCCGTCAGCGCCCAGAATGCCGGCGCGCCCAGCCAGTGGACGATCGCGTAGGCGATGAACGGCCCGACGACATCGACGATGTAGGGGATCAGAACGTTTCGTTGGTTCGCCATCGTGCCCGCCTGCGGCTTCTTGCTGATGCCGGGGCTGAAGCCCCGGCCTACTGCCTACTGCATACCGCCTACTGCCTACTGCCTACTACTGCAGAAACACCGGCGTGTCCGTGACGGAGATGCGCGCGTGGCCGCCGACGGTGTGAATCGCGACAGCCTGTCCAAACGCGTCTGTCGCGCGTGAGATTGTCACGTCCGGATTCAGATCGACGGCGAGGGCCGGTGCGTCCTCGCCCGAGAACGCGTCGCGCCGCTCCCAGGCGACCCACACTGTCGCCTTCGTCCCGCGATCGACGCGGAAGAGTACGACCGACGGCCGGCCAGCAATCTCGACGCGCGTGGCGCGCTCGACGCCGTCGAGTGCCGCGGCCATGCGCTGAAACACTTCGGCGCCGAGACGCAGGTCGCCGAAACCCAGGCTCGTATGCGCGACAAGGCCGATCTTTCCGTACATCAGCGTCATCACGTTGAAGCGCGCGTCGCCCTCGATCGGATCCGCAGGGAGATACCAGTAGATGGTTTTTTGCACGCCGCCCGAGAGCGCAAACAGGTTGCGCACGACGATGCCGCGTGCCTGGATCCGCTGGTACTTCGCGTCCAGCTCCGGCGGACATCCCTGCATGAACATCTGCGTCTCCGGGGCGAGCGTGCTCATGGTCTTGTAGAGATCGGCGACGCCGCCGGCGCCGCCGCTGGCCGAGCTCTGCCCAGAGGTGACCCCTTGCGACCACGCCGAGACGAGCGGGATGTACTTGCGGTTCGCCGGCAGCTCGAAGAGATTGGGTCCGCCGTACTCGGTGCAGATGACTGACTTCTCGAAGCCATGCGCGCGCATCATCTGGCGCATGTAGTCGACGCGCGCCACGATTGTGTACGGGTCTCCGTAGAGACGCAGGTCGAAGACGTCGAAGGCCTCGTGGCCCTCCTTGAAGACGTAGTCGAAGAAGTCGAGTCCCGCCTGCTGGTTCGGAAACTGGAACGTGCCCGGCGGCCCGAACAGGCCGTCGTAGCCGCCGACGACCACGACGGCGTCCGGATCGGCGGCCTTGACCGCCTTGTGGAAGAGCGCGAGCTCGGCGACGAACTCTTCTTTCGTGCCGCCCCAGTAAATCGGGCTGTTCGGCTCGGCGTCGTTCTGCCAGTAGCGCACGCGCCCCTTGCAGTGTGACACCAGGTCGAAGATGAAGCGGTAGTAGTCGTCCGGGTTCTTCGCGGGCGATGGCGGCAGCAACGCCGCCGGCTTCGTGACGGCCCACTCCGAGGCCGAGAACACCGCGACGAGTGCTTCGTCTGGCGACTTCAGCTGGTTCACGAAGGCGTCAACCGCGGTCCAGTCGTACGTGCCACGCTTCGGTTCGACCTGGTTCCAGAACAGGTACGTCTTGGTGAAACCGGCGCCGAGGCGACGAAGCGTCGGCATGAACTCGTACGCGCTCGCGCCCTGATAGCCGTAGAGAAACCCGTTCGCGATGCCGAACGGCGAGCCGGGCATCGTGATCCGCGCCCGGTCGGACGTGGCTGGCGCGCCGGCCGTCTGCGCGGCGGTCTGCGATGGCATGGAGCCTCCGACGGGGGCCGCACCAAAGGCGGGCCCGACAAACAGAAGAGAGACGACGAGGAGGGCGCGGGTCATCGGGCAGCCTCCACGAGCGCGGCGCGGCGTTCGTGCGCCTCGCGCAGGTAGGCGAGGAGCGCCTCGAGGTTCCAGTCGAGGCGTCCCGATCGGAGATCGCCGGCGAGGCCGCGAATCCACGCGAGCTCCGCGCGCCGCATCGCCTGCGTGTATTCGGTCTCGAGCAGGTTCACGCGGCCCGCGATGCCGAGCGCGTAGGCCATCTGCTCGTCTGTGAGCGCAAGGTCGGCCTCGAGCTGGCGGCTGCGCTCGTCGAGCCCGGCGAGCGCGTCGCGCGGACCAAGGTGAACGAGAAAGCTCATGGCCGCCGTGAACTCCGATGCTTCGTGGCGAGGCACGGCGACGAGGCGTCGCAGGCCGTCAACGAGGTGGTGCTGGCCGGCGTCGGTGAGGCGATACGTCGTCCGCTCCGGACGGCGGCCCTGACGCCGCGTGTCGAGCGCTTCGATGTGCCCGGCCGCGAGCAGCCGGTCAATGGCGTGATAGAGCGAGCCGCGCTTCAGGACGAGCACCTCCTCTTTGTGGCGCTCCTTCAGCAGCCGGAGGATTTCGTACGGGTGCATCGGCGCCTCTCGGAGCGTGCTGAGCACGGTCAGTTCCCAGAGGTTCTGAAAGCGCGGCAGTTCAGCTCTCATCAAATATCTCAATAGAGATATATCACAAGGGATAACTTAAACGCCAGCGAATACGCCTAAAATCCAGCAAGCATGGCCGCCGACGCCGCGTGGCTCGCCCGTAAACGACTGGACAATCAGGGCCTTTCACGGGTCCGCTTCCGGTCGGCGCCGGAAGTGGTGCGCTGGTTTGTGGCCGTGCAATCCCAGGACTTCCGCGGCGCGAAGTGGGGCATCGGGCAACGCCTCTCCAGGGCCACAGACGCGACGGTCGGGCGAGCCTTCGACGCCGGCGAGATCCTGCGCACGCACGTGATGCGCCCGACGTGGCACTTCGTCTCGCCGGACGACCTCCGATGGCTGCTGGCGCTGACCGCGCCGCGTGTCCACCGCTTGAACGGCCCCTCCTACCGGAAGTTCGAAATGGACGCGCGCACGATCACGCGCAGCCGCGACGCGATGGAGAGGGCGCTCGACACGGGCGGTCACCTTACACGCGACGAACTCGGCGCCGCGATCCGCCGCGCGAAGATCGCGTTCGACGGCGTGCGCCTCGCGCATCTGGTCATGCACGCCGAGCTCGAGGCCGCCATCTGCAGCGGCCCCAGGCGTGGGAAGCAGTTCACGTACGCGCTCACCGAGCGTCGTGCGCCACGTGCGCGGCGTCTCACGCGCGAAGAGGCCCTTGTCGAGCTGACGCGCCGCTACGTCACCAGCCACGGCCCCGCGACGGCACGCGATTTCGCGTGGTGGTCCGGGCTTTCACTCGGAGATGCGCGTGCCGGTCTTGCGGCGCTCGGCGACGGTGTCGAGCGCGAGACGATCGGCACTGTGACCTACTGGTTCGTGCCGTCGCGGCTGGGCGCGCGGCCATCGACGCCGCTGGTGCACCTGCTGCCGAACTACGACGAAGCGTTGATCGCTTACAAGGATCGCGAGCTGCCGGGTGGGGTACCGGCGCCCGTCGGCGCGGCGCGTTACGGCAGTTTTCCTCACCACATGGTGATCGAAGGACGTCTCGCCGGTGCATGGCGGCGGACGGTGACGGCGCGCGAGGTCGCGCTTGACGTCCTGCCGTACCGCGCGCTGACGCGCGCCGAGACTCGATCGCTCGACGCCGCGGCCGCGCGGCAGGGTCAGTTCCTGGCGCTGCCGGCGAGCCTGCGCGTGTTGCCGTAACGGGTCGCCGGGGCTGAAGCCCCGGCCTACTGTGTGGGATTGCGAGGACGGCGGGGCTGAAGCCCCGCCCTACAAATCGCCCTACTCGTATCGCAACGCGAGAATCGGATCGATCCGGCTTGCGCGGTGCGCGGGAATCAAACCCGCCAGCGCCGACACGAGGGTCAGCAGCACCAGCGTCGCGACCGCGATCGTCGGATCGTACGGCTGGATGCCATACAACTGCTCCGAGACGAACCGGCCCGCGCCGAAGGCCGCGGGAACGCCGACCGCCAATCCGATCGCCAGCAGGATCAGCACCTCCCGCATCACGAGCCAGATGACGTCCCTGCGCTGCGCGCCGAGCGCGAGGCGAATGCCCAGCTCCTTCCGGCGCCGCGCGACCACGAAGGCCATCACGCCGTAGAGGCCGACCGACGCCAGTACCGTCGCGAGCATCCCGAAGCTCGCCGAGAGCAGCGCGACGAGCCGATCCGACAGCAGCGTTTCGTCCAACTGCGTCTCGAGCGACTTCATCGCGTAGACCGGCATTCCGGCATCGAGGTTTCGAACCTCGCTTCGAATCACGTTGTAGATCGACGCCGAGGCCATCTGCGCGCGCACGTAGTAGGTGACGCCCCCGTTGCCGTAGTTCGGCACGAACACCTGCCGGTGCACGCCGTCGCGCGGCCCTTCGTAGAGCGCGTCGGCGACGACACCGATAATCTCGATGTTGAGCTTCGTGTCGGGCCCGGTGCCCTGACCTACGTGACGGCCGATGGGGCTCTTGCCCGGAAAGAAGTGATCGGCGAACTTCTTGTTCACGATGCACACGCGCCAGGGATGATCCTCGTCCACCGGCTTCTCGTCCGCGCGCGTGAAGTCGCGTCCTTCGAGCAGGGGAATCTTCATCGCCTGGAAGTAGCCGGGCGAGACGGCGTTCATGAACGCCTGCATGTCCTCGCCGTCGGCGGCCTTGTGGCCTTCGACCGACGTGGAGCTGTCCCACTCGTCGCCGCTCAGGATCGACACGGCCGCATACCCGGCCGACTTCACGCCGCCTGAGGCGCGGAGGCGGTCGACGAGCTGCTGGTTGAAGAGCGCGGCGCGTTCCACGGTGTACCCGCTGTACGCCGGCGAGAGCTGGAAGGTCACGAGGTTGTCGAGCTCGACGCCGGTATCGGCGCCCTTCAAGTTCTGCAGGCTGCGCACGAACAGCCCGGCGCCGAACAGCAGCAGGAAGCTCAGCGCGACCTGCGCCGCGACGAGGCTCTTTCGCAGGAACAACGACCCGCCGCTTCCGGCGATCGAGCCCATCGTGTCCTTGAGCGTCGTCCACGGGTCGGGGCGGCTCGCGCGCAGCGCGGGCACCAGGCCGAAGACGATGCCGGTGACCAGCGTCAGGACGAAGGTGAACCCCATGATCCGGAGATCCGGCGTCGCGTGCAGCATCAGCGGCGTCGTCTCGACGGGAATGAGCGCGAGCAACGCGCGCGTCAGGCCAATCGCCACCAGCACGCCGACCGCGCCGCCGACGAACGAGAGCACGAGGCTCTCGACGAGCAGTTGCCGGACGAGCCGTCCCCGCGAGGCGCCGAGCGAGAGCCGCACGGCGATCTCGCGCTGCCGCATGAAGCCGCGGGCGATGAGGAGGTTGGCGACGTTGGCGCACGCGATGAGCAGCACCAGGCCCACCATGCACATCAGCACCACGAGCGCCGTCGAGAAGTCGTTGCGCAGGCTCGAGTAGCCGATGTCCGCCCTCTCGACGAGCAGCTGGCCCTTCATGAACTGATCGCGCGAGTACTTCGACCAGTCCTTCGCGGCCGGCAGCGTCATCTCGTACTGGCGGATCTGCATGAAGAGCGCCTGCAGCGGCGTCTTGGCGGAGTCCACGGTGTAGCCGGGCTTCAGCCGCGCGAACACCTGCACCCATCGCGTGCGGCGATCCGGCACGTGGACCCACGTCCACTCCGGCAGCATCGCCTCCTTCATCATGATCGGCACGCGAATCGCGGGGGACGTCGCCGGGTCGACTCCCGAGAACCCGGCCGCCGAGACGCCGACGATGGTCATCGGGTAGTTGTTGACGAGGATCTTCTTGCCGACGACGCCCTTGTCGCCCGCGAAGCGGCTCTGCCAGTAGTCGTAGCTGAGCACGACGACCGGATGGCCCATGTAGACCTGGTCGTCCTCACGCGAGCTGAATACCCGGCCGGCGGCGGGGACGACGCCCAGCATCGTGAAGTAGTTGCCCGACACGAGCTCGGCGTCGAGGCGTTCGGTGCGGTTGTCGATGCTGACCGACGCCGACGCGAGGCGCCGGCACATGACCTCGGAAAACGGCGCCGCTTTCTGCTGGAAGTCCTGATAGATGGGGTAGGAGTGCATCCGCGGCCCCATGTTGCTGCCGTTGTGGGCCCCGCGCTGGTAGAGCATCACCAGCTCCTGCGGCGCCCGGACGGGCAGCTTTCTCAACAGAATCTGGTCGATCAGCGTGAAAATCGCGGTGTTCGCGCCGATCCCGAGGGCCAGCGACAGGATCGCGACCGTCGTGAAGAGCGGGCTGCGGCGGAGGCCCCGGATAGCCAGGCGGAGGTCATTGGCGGAGGTCATCAAGGCAGTTAGACGAAACCAACGCGCCAGACGTTTGCTAAATCTTTAGCGCCGCGGGACGGGCCAGAGCGGCAGGCCTGAAGGCCTGCGCTACACATCGTGCGAGTCCGTGGCGGCAAACCGGATCTCCTCTTCCGTAGCGGAGCCCTTTCAGGCCTGCCTGCCTACTCCCGCCCCGGATACACCAGATGCCGGATCGTCGGCTCTTCCCTGAGCGCTTTGCGCAGCCGATCCTCGAGCTCCTGGTCGGCCCGGGTCACGCGATCGTGCTGCCGAAGGTGCTCCGCCCACGAGCCGATCTGGAAGGTTTCGAGGTAGACGTCCGGCCGCTCGATATCACGGAATACCCCCCATTGTGACGCGCCGTCGCGGCGGCGCACCTTCCTGTACTCGTGGATCGCGTGCAGGAACGCCCGTCGATGCGCCGGGTCGATGACGTATTCGATCGTGACCAGCACGGGCCCGGCGTCGCCCTCGAGACGCAGGTCCTTGACGATGGCCGGCATGCGCCAGTGGTTCCAGGGGCTGACGTCGCCGGTGGCGTCGGGCAGGCGCGCCAGGCCTCGCACCGCCAGTGTCGCCACGGTCCCGAGGCCCGCCCAGAGGAGCGCCTGCGAGATCCCCACCCGCTCGGCGACAACGCCCCAGATGGCGCTGCCGAGCGCCAGCCCGCCCTGAAACGTCAGCAGGAAGACCGCCAGGACGCGCGCGCGCACCCAGTCGGGCGCGAGGTACTGCACGAGCGTGTTCAGCAGGGCGATGAAGACGATCCACGCCGCGCCTCCGACCACCATCAGGGCGGTGAGGACGGCCAGGCTGTGCGCGACCGAAGCCGCGGCGATGGTCAGGCCCAGGATCAAGATACCAGCCGACGCCACCGTTTCGGACGACCATCGAGCACGCGCCGGCTGCAGCACCAGCGCGCCGAGTACGGCGCCTCCGCCGAAGCTGCCAAGCAAGGCCCCGAATCCGCCGGCGTTGCCGCTGAGGTTCCGCGCCAGCGCCGGCAGCAGCGCGAGCAGGCCGCTGACGAAGAAGCTCGTCACGCCGGCGCGCACCATCAGGCCACGCACGACCGGCGAGTTGTTGACGTAGCGGATTGCGGCGACCGTCGCGCCGCCCAACGTCTCGGGCGGCGTGTCGCGGTGCCGTGTCGCGCGGCGCCAGCGCCACACGACGACGATGACCCCGAAAAACGAGACGACGTTCAGCGCGAACGCGGTGCCGATGCCAAAGGACACGATGATCACGCCGGCCAGGGCAGGGCCGATCGCCCGCGCGAGGTTGAACTCGAGGCCGCTCAGCGCGGACGCCGAGGCCAGGTCGTCGTGCTTGACGACCTCCGGCAGGATTGCCCGCCACGACGGCGCCTCTATCGCGTCGCCCGCGGCAAGCGCGAAGGTCAGCGCCAAGAGGAGCCACGGCGTCATGCGCCCGGCGATCGTGAACGCCGCCAGCACGACTGCGACGGCCACCATCCAGCTTTCGGTCCACAACACGAGCTTCCGGCGATCGACGATGTCGCCGATCGCGCCGGCGGGGAGCGCGAAAAGAAAGAAGGGCAGCGTCGCGGCGGTCTGCGTCAACGCGATCGCGGCGGTGCTCGCGCCGAGCGACACCATCAGCCAGGCGGCGCCCACGCTCTGCATGAAGGTGCCGATATCGGACGACAGGTCGGCGATGAGCAGGTTGCGGAACATGGGGTTCCGCAGCGGGTGCCAGAGGCTCGGGGCGGTCCGAACCGCGGTGGTTGTCTCGGCCACGGCTCACTCTACAATGGCGGAGTAGCGGCGCGGGCAGGGCTGAAGCCCCGCCCCTACACACACCACGGACAATGAACGTCGTCATCTTCGGCGCGACCGGGATGGTAGGCCAGGGCGTGCTGCGCGAGTGCCTCATCGACGCGACAGTGACGCGCGTGCTGACGGTGGGCCGAAGCACCACCGGCGCGTCGAATCCGCGGCTGAAGGAGATCGTCCACGCGGACCTCTTCAATCTGGACCCGATCGCGGGCGAGCTGACCGACCTGGACGCCTGCTTCTTCTGCCTGGGCATCACCTCCGTCGGCATGAGCGAGGCTGATTACACGCGGATCACGTACGACCTCACGATGGCAGTCGCCGGCACGCTCGCGCGCACGTCGCCGCGAATGACGTTCGTGTTCACATCCGGCGCGGGCGCCGATAGCAGCGAGAAAGGCGGCGTGATGTGGGCGCGCGTGAAGGGAAAGGCGGAGAACGGCGTGCTCGGGCTGCCGTTCAAGTCGAGCTACGTGTTTCGTCCAGGCGCGATCCAGCCGCTGCACGGGATCACATCGCGCACGGGCTGGTACAGGGCGGCGTACGTGGTCCTCGGGCCCGCGATGTCGCTCGCGCGGCGCCTGGCGCCGAGGCATATCCTCACGACCGAGCAGATCGGCCGCGCGATGATCCGCGTCGCGCAGCGCGGCGCGCCGAAGCGCGTCCTCGAAGCGCCGGACATCTACGCCGTCGTCTCTGAGCCGTAGGGCCGAGTTCTCGGCGCGACTGAAGTCGCGCCCTGCGTACGGTCGGAACCGACACGCTCGACTCTGCGTAAGTGAGGGGAGCACACAGGAGCTCCCAAGTGAACCTCTCCGCGATCGTTCGTCCCGCGTCGGCGGCATTCGTCACGTTCCTCTCGCTGGCCGCTCGTCCCGTCCCACAGCCCGGGATCACGCCGCGCACACTGACGGCCGCGTCGATTGCCGGATCGTGGACGGCGACGCTGTCTCACGCGGACGAGACGCGGCCGCTCGGCGTGACGCTCGAGGCCGTCGACGACCACACGGTCTCGGTGAAGATGTCGAACCCCGCGCTTCACATCGACGATCTGCCGATCGGCAAGGCCACGATCGACGGCAATGCCGTCAGCCTCGGGCCGGGCTTCGCGCTGCAGTACGACGCCGCTTCCGACACGCTGCACTGCACGCTGCCGGCGGATCTGGTGCCGCTCTACGCGATTGAGGCGACCTTTCGTCGTGGTCACGTGCCGCCGCAGCCGCCGCGCTCGCTCGGGGGCGATCCCGCCACGCCCATCTGGACGTTCGACGCCGGCGCGCCGATCTGGGCAGACGTCGCGGCCAGCGACGGCCTCGTCTACGCCGGAACAGACGCTGGACGCCTGCATGCGATCGACGCGGCGTCGGGCAGGGAACGGTGGACGTTCACGACGGGTGGGATGATTCGGTCGCGGGCGACCATCGGCGATGGCGCGCTCTATGTGCAATCCGACGACGGGATGCTGTACCGGCTCGACGCGTTGACGGGGACGCTCCGATGGAAGGTCCGGGTCAGCGAGAAGCCCGTCGAGCGCCTGCCGCCGACCAACCCGAAGTCGCGCTTCAATCGCTTCGCCTCGGCGGTCACCGCGGGCCGCGGCCACCTGTATCTCGGCACCGGCGAAGGCCAGGTCCTGGCGCGCGCGTCTGGTCGTTCGCTGCGGGCGACGCCGTGGACTCC
>JBKPSY010000050.1:0-15981 GCA_046735235.1 Acidobacteriota bacterium
GACGCGCAACGCGCGGGAACGGGAATTTCTGCTCGCACGGGCGGACGCCTGCCACTGCGAACACTGAATCCTGTTTCTGCGCCTTTACGGCCTGGAGGAGCCGAACGCGAAACCAATCGAGCGCGGAAGCTGGTTGTAGAACGTGCCGTAGTCCGGAGACGTGACGTTGTTCTGGACGTCCCGATAGCCCTTGCTGTTGAAGATGTTGTAGACCTTCACGCCGGCGCTGAAGCGGTACTTCCGGAACTTCCACGGCCGGACCAGCGAGAAGTCCAGGGTCGACACGCTCGGGAGCCGACCGGCTCGATTCCGCTCTCCGACGAAATCCTGGTACTCGTCTACCGCGGAGTACGGAAAGCCGGTTCGCCACTCGTAGAGCGGCGAGAAAACCCACTGCCCAGGCAGACCCCAGGTGCCGCGCACGATGATCCGGTTCGGCACGTCGGTCGGGCTCAGCGAGTTCTCGTTTGCGCGGATGATCGGGTTCCGGAAGTTCCCGAAGAACTGATCGTAGTCGTTCAAGTCGATGGTGCCGTGAGCGCGCACGTACGACACGGTCACATCGCGGTACTCGCTCGCGACGTAGCGTCCCGTCGTCTCCAGCTCCCAGTACGTCGACGCGCCTGTCGACGACAACGCCAGCACGCCGCGCAGCGGATCCGGGTTGACGATGGCCTCGGTGGAGCCGGCGCGATGGAGGTAGGCGGCCTTGAAGAAGATCTTGCGTCCGATACGCTGGTCCCAGGCCAGTGTCTCGACGACGCTCTCGGGGGTTTTCAACGGCCCGTCAATGACATGGGCGTAGTTGACGGGGGAGGACTGCAAGCTGCCGTCAGCGTTGTAGCGCGACACGGTCGCGGTTTCCAGTTGCGTGAACCCGCCGACGTTGAGCGGCGTTCGCTGATTGAACTTGCCGACGCCGCCGCGCAGAATCCCCCGCCCCTCCGGCAGTACGCTGAACGACACGCCGCCGCGTGGCGAGTAGTTGACGCGTTCCACCACGTCGTCGCGGTCGACGCGAAGCCCCAGCTCGAACATGATTCGATCGGTGAGACGCCACCGATCCTGCGCGAACACCCCCAGCTCCGTGCCGGTCACATCCGGGTGCGTCAGGGCCGGCGCATACGTCGTCAGCTCGGCCAGCGAGCCGTCGAGGCGCCGTACTTCGACGGGCTGGCTGTAGTCGTCGCCGTCGTACCCGGAGTGCTGGACGTCGACGCCGAACTTGAACACATGCTGGCCGGCCCAGTTCTCGCGCGACACCGTGAGCGCTTCCACAAGCTGCACGCTGTGGACGTTGCGCTCCTGGCGGCCAAAGTAGTTCCCGCTCTGCGTCTGCGGCGCGTAGACCATCGCCAGTGTGCCTTGCGTGGTCTGGTCCACCTCGAACACGCGACTGGCCACCGTCGTTTCCAGCACGGCGTTGTCGGCGAGGATGTAGCGATCCGCGAAGCCAGCCGCGAAGCCTGATTGCGAGAACTTCGGCGTCGTCTCCGGCGGGCGGAAGGTGGTCATTGTCGCGTTGGTGATCTTCCGCGGGAAGTACACGACGCCGCCGGTTATGGAATGGCGGGACGAAAACACACCGTCGAGGCGTGTGAAGGAGTCGAAGCTGTCCAGACCGAGAGTGGGCCTGCCCGGAAGGCTCTTCACCTCGGTACGGACGTAGCGGTACTGCAGGTACTCGCCAAAGAGGAACTTGTCCTTCTTGATCGGCCCAGAGATCGACAGCCGAGGCTCGAACTTGTCCACGAACTTGCCGCCGATGCCTGGCATCAGGTTGCCGGGCTTGAACATCCACTCGTTGGTGCCGGCCCTGGTCCTCACTTGCGTGACGCTCGTCGAGAAGCGGCCATACTCAGCGGCGAACGGGTTCGAGAGCACCTCGACGGATTCCACGGCGCCGCTGGGGAGTTCGAGATCGAAGTCCCCGGTGGACGGGTCGTTCAGGCTCGCGCTGCTCAACTGCAGCGCGCCGGTCGTGGCCGACCCACCTTTGATGCGAAGGCGGCCCTCGGGCCCGCGGATCACGCTCGGCAGGATCGTGAGCAGCGATTTGTAGTCGTCGCCCGCGAGCGGTTGCACGTCCATCTTCGAACCCGACAAGACGTCGCTGACCGCCACCGGCTGGACGCTCTGCGTGGGCGAGTTGGCTGGGGCGACGACACTGACGCTCTCGCGGATAAACACCAGATGCATCTCGACGAGCACCTGCTCGGTGCCACCCGCATGCACCGTGAAGGGCGGGGACGTGACGTCGGCAAACCCATCACGCCGTGCGTGCACTTTGTAGCGGCCGGCGGGCACATCCGGGAACGCGACTTGCCCGACACCGTCGCTGGTTGAGCGGGCGACGACAACGTTGGTGTCTACATTCACCAACTCGACGACCACTGCCGGGATCCGCAGCGACTCGAGCGACATCGTCGCCACCACGCGGCCTGGCCCCGCGGCCTCTTGTCCAGCCACGAGGCGCTCGACGAACGGGCCGATCAACAGCAGTGAGGCGAGCACCACGGCCTGCCCTCGACGCGCGACGAGTTCATTCACGAAGGTGTGTCCTCCGGCAGGAATTATCCATCTTCGAATGGGTCGAATGGGAGCCGGGGCGCGTTTACAGGGACGTCACATCGGGACGCGTAGGACAGGAGCGGGCGGGCAACGTCCGGACGGAAAAACTCGCGGACTAGCGTCATGGGCATCAAGCGCTGCTTCGACACCGCCGACAAGTACAACATCGAGGCCAACTCCCCGAGCCCTTCCAGGGGCCGCGCGAATCGCGCGTTGATCGAGACGATGGACAGGGACGCGATCCGCGCCTGGCTGCGCTGAGCTCGATCCGTCCTAGAATGCAGGCGTCGCAGCCCACTCCGAATTCCCACACCTTGCCGAGCCATGGCGATCCGCCCGCTTGGAGGCTCTCGATGTCTTCGAGACGAACGACCGTTTGCACGGGGGCCGCCATTGTCATCGCGGCCTTGCTCTCCGCGGGCACGGTGCTGCGAGCCGGACCACAGGCGGCGCAAGCCGCGCCGCCAAAGCCGATGCCCGATACCGATCCACTCCCGATCACGGTCGTGGCGTCCCCGACGCTCGTGGTCATCACGTCGAAGGGAGCGAACAAGGCTGCGCGGAGTGTCAAGATTTCCGGCCGCACCCTGCCGCTCGGCCGGCGGCCCGTGAAGGTGGCCATCAAGAACGACGACCTGCCCACCATGACGAAGGAGATTACGCCGGCGGAGGACGGAGCCTACACCTACACCGAGTTCACGCCGCTCGAAGCGGGCGATTACGAAATCGAGGCGACGGCCCCCGACGGAAAGGGCATGGCCTCGACGAAGGTCATCGCCATCGAGATCGAGGACGTCGACGAGAAGCTCGACGCCGTCATGACCGACGCCGGGAAGGCGGCCGACGAGGGCCTCGCCGCCGCCGACAAGAAGATCGGCGAACAGCCGTCCTCACCCGCCAAGGACGAGACGCAGAAGAAGCTGGACGCCGCCAAGAAGGCTCTCGCCGACCTGAACGCGAAGCGTCCCGCCTACACCAGAGAAGTGCACGGGCTGATTGGCGCCATCCAGGCGAACGCAGGGTTGGCGATGGCGGCGGGCCCGGGACTCGATCGCCTCTCGACCGCGATGCAGTCCGCCGAGTCCGCCACGGAACGCGTCAAGCAGGCCACGGCCGCGATGAATGGTGCCGACGTCGGGTGCCACCAGTTGGCCGTCGTGACGGAAGTGTTCAAGACCATCTCCGCGCTGCTGAACATCAAGAAAGCCGTCCTCGACACGTTCATCGGCCTCGCCAAAGACGTCACCTCCGACGCGGCGTCGAACAAGGCGAAGGAAGCCGGAGCCGGACCAGTGACCGCGTTCGGTGCCGGCCAGCTCGTGAAGAACCTGCCGGAGATCACCAGCGCCTCCAAGCTCGCGGGCAACGCCTACGGCATCATGGCCGACCTCGGGGCGTTCGTGACCGACCAGTTCTTTTCCACCTACTGTGAGCAGTTCACCGGGCCGGTCAACGCGACGATGGCGGCGAAGTTCTACTGGCCGTCGAGCGGAGGTCCGCAGCTGTACTGGAAGTACGACTACAAGGTCACCGGGCGGCTCATCCTCTATTACCCGAAGAGCGCGAAGGGCGCCAGCATTCCGCTGAACGGGCGCATCGAGGGATATGCCCACAGCTTCAACACCTGGGAAGACTCCCTGACCGTCCAGTTTCCGAAGCTGATGGCAGGAGCGCAGCAAATCAAGCGCGATTGGCCGCCGCTCGAGATCGGCGCGGGCGCGGCCAAGGTCGCCAGCCAGGGCGACGCGCCGTTGTCCGCGTACGTCGAGGGCTCGGCCGGTGGACTTGCGGCGCCTAACAGCTTCCTGATCAAGGTGACTGGCGTCCTCGAGAAGGACTCGCTGTCCGTGTTGGTGGGCGAGGCGGTTTCCGACTTCCGTGCCAAGCACAAGGTCGGCGTGTTGATCCTGTCGCCGTTGACCGGCGGGCTCGGCCCGCAGTTCACCTGGTACGACCTGCCGTTCCTGAACGCGCAGCATCTGTTCTCGCGAGGCACGAAGGACCAGGCGGTGACGATGAAGCTCGTCACGGCCGGCAAGACCATGACGGCAGATGGCACCTTCACGAACACGGTCGAGAAGCCCAAGGCGCGGGGCGACTACTCGATCACGTTGAAGGCCTGCAATCCGGGCTGTTGACTATGAGGCGCGTTCGAACGCGACGGTCTGGGCCTGGAGGTTGGGGGTAGCCACCCTGCGCGCCAGTACCCATGAATCTGAGTGATTGGCGTCAGGAGCCGTCACCGGTGCGTTTGTCCACCACTGTTTGTTGAGACGGGCCTGGTCCGGGAGCGCAAAGCCGAGAAGGGATTCGATCTGCCCGAACGTGAGGACGACCGTGTCGGCATATCTGTTCTGCAAGTGCTCGTAGAGCAACGCATATTTGCCTGACATGATCGGTTTCGGCTTCGCGTCCGGCTCGCGCTGAACATGACTCATCGGTCGGCGCCTCTTCAGCCAATTCAGCATCGGATGCTCACCGGCTCTCGGGAGACGAGGAGGGTGACGATTCACGTTCGAGCTCCTCGATGCGCTTCAACGCTTCGAGCTTGAGCGCGGACGCGGCGCGCGCAATCGAGATCTCCCCGACTCGCTCAACCTGTGGAACGCGGCGGTCGAGCGCCGCAATCAGCTCGAGCAACTCGCGAACGGTCTGTGCCGGGCTGTCCACGGCCGCTGTCGAGTCCTGAGTCATCGTGGCCACCGGTGGGCTGGCTGAGTGGTTCGACGAGTGGGATTCCAGACCTCACCGCAGCGGGAGCAGCGCCAGTAGCTGTTCGCGTCCGGACTCTTGGCTGTCGACACGATTGAGGTCGACGTGCACGACGGACAGGCGAGTGGCGCGGGGCTGCGATCGCCGGAGAGATCGGAATTCGGCATCAAGTCGCCACATATCGAGCTTTGGAGAGAGCTGGTGACCGGAATGGCCGCAGGACTCAGAAAAGCAGGAAGAACCACCCGCATTATACGTCGGAGCTGGTTACGCCTGCTTGCGGCTCGCTCTTCCTCGCTTCGACGGGCCCTTCCCCTCGAGATTGAGGGCGACCGCAGCGCGAATCAGCGCTTTTAACGCCTTCACGTCGACCTTCTCGCCTTCGCGAATGTCGATGGCCCTCCTCACATTGCCGTCGAGGCTGGAGTTGAAGAGCCCTGCCGGGTCCTTCAACGCCGCGCCCTTGGCGAATGTCAGCTTGACCGCGCTCTTGTACGTCTCGCCCGTGCAGACGATGCCGCCGTGGGAGAAGACCGGAGTGCCCATCCACTTCCACTCTTCGACAATCTCGGGATCGGCCTCGTGAATGATCGCGCGCACCTTCGCGAGCATCGTGCCGCGCCAGTCCCCAAGCTCGCTGATGCGGTCGTCGATTGAGGCAGACGCAGATTTCGCCGGGACGGGTTTCTTCATGGGCAACTCCCGCTCTCGCACTATCCTACAGCCCGCTGCGCCACCTGGTGGAATATGGCAGCACGAACAAGTACAGACCCGTGAACAGGAGCAAGGCGAGCGGCAGCAGCGGCGAGTACGTCACCCAGGGCGGAGGGGTCCCCCGTGCCAGGGCGACGAAGTTTGCGAGGACGGTGACCGTGAAGGCGATCGACATCCACCGGTGGATCTGCCGAACCCATTTGTTCCAGTTCAATGTGACCTCCTCGATTCACGAATGTTGAGCGGTCGGGGGCGGCCCGTTGGGCGTCTCGATACCGAACTGCCTGGCGTACTCGGCGTTCAGCCGCTGCCAGCCGAACTTCATCGCCTCGCTGCCGACGATGCGGCCGATGGGAGTTCCGCTGAGAAGGTGATCCAGCACATCGAAGCAGATGTGCCATCCGGCGGCGCCCATGGCGATGAAGCGGCGACCGATGTTGGTCCAGAGCCGCAGGCGCGTGCCGCTGCCAAGGGCTTCGAGTTCCCATCGGATCTCGTGGTCGCCCCAGTTGTACTCGAGCAGCTTGTAAGGGTCCGCTCGCATCACGGTTGCCTCGGTGACGTGCGGCGTAGGTGCTGCCACCGTCGTGAGCTTCACCGTGGCTCCCGCCGTACCCATGCTCCCATCGGCGTCGAAGGGAGCCCACTCGCGCAGATGCGCCGGGTCGGTGAGGGCCTGCCAGACTTTGTCCGGCGAGTGACGCAGCTCTCGAACGAGAATGAGCGTCCAGTTCTCTCCGTCTTTTCGCACCTCCGCCCCGCTGGCCGGACCCGGTGCGTACTGAGCGCGATCCGTCATCCTCTTCTCCCGGCGTTCCTTACCAGCGAGCCAGCTGCGTGAGCTGAATCAGGTTGCCGCAGGTGTCGTTCAGCTTCGCGATGGTCGAGCCGGTCACTTCTGTTGGCGGCATCGTGAACTCGGCGCCGTGCGACTTGATTCGCTCGTAGTCGCCCCGGACATCGTCAGTGAAGAACATCACCGCGGGCTGGTCCTGTTGAAAGATCGCCTGCTGATACGCCTTCGCCGCAGGGTTGTCGTTCAGCGCCAGCTGCAGCTGAGTGCCGTCCGGCTCCTCAGGCGAGGCTACGGTCAGCCAGCGAAATGGGCCCTGACTGAAGTCGGCTTTCTTGGCAAAGCCCAGGACCTCCGTATAGAAGCGCAGGGCCTTGTCCTGGTCGCTCACGTAGACACTGGTCAGCTTGATCTTCATCCTCACTTCTCCTTGCCACGTTCGCGGCCCGGGCCGCGTCGTCCTCTGGGTGTCTTTCGTTTCGTGGATGGTGACTGAGCCATTCGGTCGAGGTGCCGTTCGAGCGCATCCACGTGAGCGGACCACAACCGCCGGAACGGCGCCAGCCAGGCGTCCAGTTCCCTCAGCGGCGCCGGCGTGAGGCGGTACAGTCGGCGTTGGGCATCCACCTGCGACTCCACGAAGCCGGCGTCACGCAATACCCGCAGGTGCTTCGAGACCGTCGGCTGCGGCATCCGGAGCTGACGCTCGATCTCACCGACAGACTGCTCCGAGGACGCCAGCAGGCTCAGGATCGCGCGCCGGTTCGGCTCCGCGATGATCTCGAAAACGGAATCCACGTCCTGAATATACCTACAGCGGAATATACCTGTCAAGGCATATTAAAGGCCGCGGCGACGGATCCATGAACACGCGCAGGCTAGCGTGCGCGCGCCCGGTCGTCGTCCTGTGCTTTCAGAGTTCGGCGAGCCAGCCCTGCAGCGTCGCGTAGCGCACGAGCTCGACGCGGTCGCGCAGGTCGAGCTTGCGCATGCCTTCGGCCTTGTGCACTTCAACCGTCTTCACGGCGATACCGAGCGACGCTGCGATTTCCTTGTTGCCCTGTCCGATGGATGCGCGCCGGAGGACGTCCCGCTCTCGGGCGCTGACGCGCCGCCCACGTGGCCCTTCCGGAGGATTGTCGAGCGAGGACTTGAGTTGGCCGTCGATGTATCGCTCGCCGCGAACGGCGTGTTGCACGGCCCGCTGCACTTCGCTGAACGGGCTCTGCTTGAGCACGTATCCGGTCGCGCCGGCGGCCAACGCGTCCTGCACGAACGAGAGATCTCTATGTCGTGTAAGCACGACGATAGGGATGTGACGATCGGCCTGTCGGATCCGCCTGATGGCCGTGAGCCCTCCGGCGCCTGGCATGGAAAGGTCCAGCAGCAGCAGGTCCGGAGAGACCGCGCGGACGCGGGCCACGGTGGAGTCGGTGTCGCCGACTTCCTCGACGACGTCGATCTCGGGCATCGTCGCGAAGAGCGCACGCAGGCCTTCGCGCACCGTTTCGTGATCCTCAGCGAGCAGCAGCCGGATGCGACCTGTCATGGCACCGCCAGGTGGCCCACCGTACGGGGTAACCCCAATTGTTACATGGATACGGCCCTGCCACGCTGGTCTTCCACGTACCACCGGCTGACGCGGCCGAGCTCGACGACATGAGGCTGTTCACAGCTACTCTCGGATTTCTGGCGGTGGCGGCGATTGCGCTGTTCAGCGCCGGCGGCCTCGTACGCTGGAACAGCGCACGGCAGCAGGAGCGCGAGACCAGGAAGCGGTTCGCCGCGCTCACGCTCATGCTCGAATACCCCGGTAAGGAAGGCGCTCGCATCATGGCGGCGTGGCGTGAGCAGGAGGCGCTGGCCCGTGTCCGCGGACGTCGCCAACGGCTGCGCGGCGGGATCGTCGCGCTCTCCGTTGGGGTCGCCCTGGCAGCGGTGCTCCGAGTGCTGTCTCCCGCCAGCGGCGTTTGGACGATCGGATTCATCCCCGGGCTGGCCGGCTGTGCGATCGCGGTCGCCGCGTATTTCGAGAGGGGCTCGGAGGTAGAATCGCGCGCATGACGCCCGATGGATTTCGGCGGCTGGCGCTCAGGCAGCCGGAGGCGGTCGAGTCCGCGCACATGAACCATCCGGACTTCCGCGTGCGCGGCAAGATCTTCGCGACGCTCGGCTATCCGGATGACGCGTGGGGAATGGTAAAACTCTCGCCGATCGATCAGGAGCTGTTCATCCAGGCCGACCCCGCGACGTTTTCTCCCGTCAAGGGCGCGTGGGGCAAGGGCGGCGCGACGCGGGTGCAGCTCCGCACGGCCAGGAAGGTGCTCCTGTCGCGTGCGCTGGGCTGTGCGATGCGCGCCACGCTGGCCGCTCAGAAGCCCAGCCGTCCCGCGCGGCGGACGTCGAAGAAGAAGTCCTCGTAGCTACTTGCCCAGTTTCCGCGCGGCCCGGATCACCGCTTCCATGTGGTCCAGATAGCGGTTCAGCGCGATTCTACCGGCTGCGGTCAGGCGGAATTCAGTGCGCGGCGTTCGTCCCTCGAAAGTCTTCGTGCAGAGCAGGTAGCCGGCATCTTCGAGCTTCCTCGCGTGCACGCTCAGGTTGCCGTCCGTCGTCTTCAGCAGCCGCTTCAGATCGGTGAACGTGAGCGCCGCGCTGGCGGCCAGCGCCGAGACGATCCCGAGACGGAGGCGTTCGTGGATCAACCGATCGAGGTGATCGGCATCGGGGAATTCGGATCCGGATTTCTCCGACGGCTTTGCCGGTTCCGTTCCTCCGGGGGCTACCGCGCGCCGCAGTCCTGACGTTCTCGCCATCGTGTCTCCGTGTGCAGGGGCAGAATCGTAACACTTTGCGCGGCAAAGTTAACGTCACCCCAAAAAACGGGGACTGTCCCCACCCTTGCGGTCGTGTTCAATCCTGGAACAAATCTGCGGCAAAAACTGCCGAAGATGGCAGGAACCGCACACCTGCAGCCTCCATCTGGGCGACCGCGCGAGCGCTGTCGCCAGGCGTCCTTTCGACGGCGCGAACGGCGTCGCTCACGACGACGACGTCGAAGCCCTCGCGGCGTCCGTCGAGCGCGCTGGCGAGGACGCAGTAGTCGGTCGCGAGCCCGCCGATGACGAGCTCGGTGACGCCACGCGCGCGCAGATCGGCCGCGAGACTTCCGCGCCCGGCGATCGTTCCCTCGAACGCGGAGTAGCCGTCGCCGTCCGGGCCGACGTCCTTCGTCACGATCAACGCGCCCGGCGGCAGGTCCAGATCGGCGTGCAGCCGAGCGCCCGGTGTACCAGGCACGCAGTGCACGGGCCACTCGCCGCCGTTGACGGCGAAGTGACGGCTGTTGGCAGGATGCCAGTCGCGCGACGCATAGACGGGAAATCCGAGCGCGCTCGCGTGCGAGGCCAGGCGATTGAGGACAGGCACGACCTGATCGCCGTTCGGCACCGGAAGCGCACCGCCCGGACAGAAGTCGTTCTGCACGTCGACGACGAGCAGCGCCAGGCTCTGATCGTCCCGCATCGGTGTATCGTGACACACTCCGCCATGGACCTGCCGAGCGCGCTGGCCACAGACCTCTACCAGCTGACCATGATGGCCGGCTACGAGGCGGTCGCGCCGGTGACGACCTGCACGTTCGAGCTGTTCGTCCGCGAGCTGCCGCCGGAGCGCGCCTTTCTCGTCGCCGCCGGACTCCACCAGGCGCTCGACTACCTCGAAGGCGTGCGATTCACCCCGGACGAGATCGCGTGGCTGCGTACTGTGCCGGCGCTCGAGGCGGCGCCCGCGTCGTTCTTCGAAACGGTGCTGCCGAACTTCCGGTTCAGGGGCGAGGTCTGGGCCGTCGACGAAGGCGAGATCGTCTTCGGACATGAGCCGATCCTCCGGGTCACGGCACGCGCCGCCGAGGCGCAGCTCGTCGAGACCGCGCTCGTCGCCATGATCACCTTCGAGACATCGGTGGCGAGCAAGGCATCACGCGTCGTGAAGGCCGCGGCGGGACGTCCCGTGATCGAATTTGGATCTCGCCGCGCGCACGGCCTGGAGTCCGCGCGGCTCGCCGCCCGCGCCGCCTGTCTGGCCGGGTGCAGCGCGACGTCCAACGTCGAGGCCGCCCGTCGCTATGGCCTGCCTGTGGTCGGGACGATGGCGCACTCGTGGGTGATGGCGTTCGATGACGAGATCGACGCCTTCCGCGCGTACTCGGGGCTGTTTGGCGCGCAGGCGGTGCTGCTGATCGACACCTACGACACGATCGCCGCGGCGCAGCGGCTGGTAGAGGCGCGGCTCACGCCGGCCGCAGTGCGCATCGACAGCGGCGACCTCGCGATGGTCTCCCGATCCGTGCGGGCGATTCTCGATGCCGGCGGCTTGCGCGCCACGCGCATCATCGTCTCGGGCGATCTCGACGAACACCGCATCGCCGAGCTCGTCTCGAGCGCGGCGCCGGTAGACTCGTTCGGCGTCGGGACGTCGATCAGCACCGTGCGCGACGCGCCCGCGCTCGGAGGCGTCTACAAGCTCGTGGAAACCGAGCGCCACGGTCGCGTCACGCCGACTGTGAAGCTGAGCACGGGAAAGCGCACGTTCCCCGGCCGTAAACAGGTCTGGCGTGTCAGCGAGAAGGGCCAGGCTCTCTACGACGTGATCGGGCTGACTGACGAAACGAGCCAGGAGGGACGTCCCCTGCTGACGTGCGTCATGCGCCAGGGACAGCGGCTGGCGCCGTCGCCCGACCTGGCGGCGCTGCAGCAGAACGCGCGGCAGCGGGTCGGCGAGCTTCCGGCGTCGGTCACCGCGCTCGACGGGCCGGTGCCACTGACGGTGCGAATCAGCCCCGCGCTCGACGCGCTCGCCCGGTCAGCGCATCACCCATGAACCCATAGACCCAGCGACCCACAGACCCACACCCACCGACCCACCGACCCACCGACCACCGACTTCTACCTCGCCACGCGCGCAGTGCCGCCCTTCATCACCCGCTCGACCTCGGCCAGCGTCGCCATGCTCGTGTCGCCGGGGGTCGTCATGGCCAGCGCGCCGTGCGCCGCGCCGCAGTCAACGGCGTAGTGCGGGCCCTTCCCGGCCAGGAACCCGTAGGCGAGACCCGAGGCGAACGAGTCGCCGCCGCCGACGCGGTCCCAGATCTCCAGGCGCTCGCGCGTGTGCGCCTGGTAGAAGACGCCGTCCGCCCAGGCGATCGCGCCCCAGTCGTTGACGCTCGCCGTTGTCGCGTTTCTGAGCGTCGTCGCGACGACCTTCAGGTTCGGGTAGGTCTCGATGACCTGCTCGATCATCTTCTTGAAATTCGCCGGATCGAGCTCGCTGAGATGCTCGTCCACGCCTTCGACCTCGAAGCCGAGCGCGGCGGAGAAATCCTCTTCGTTGCCGAGCATGACGTCGATGTAGGGCGCGAGGCGGCGATTGACCTCGCGTGCTTTCGCCTGGCCTCCGATGGACTTCCAGAGCGAGTCGCGGTAGTTGAGGTCGTACGAGATCACGGTGCCGTGTTTGCGGGCGGCCTTCATCGCCTCTTCCGCGACGAGCGGCGTCGTCTCCGACAGCGCGCAGAAGATGCCGCCGGTGTGGAACCAGCGCGCGCCGAGGCGGCCGAAGATCTCCTCGAAGTCGATGTCTCCAGGCTCGAGCTGCGAGACCGCCGTGTGGCCGCGGTCGGAGACGCCAAGCGCCGCGCGAACGCCGAAGCCGCGCTCGGTGAAGTTGAGGCCGTTGCGCACCGTGCGGCCGACGCCGTCGTACTTCACCCACGTGATGCGCTGCTCGACGCCGCCCTGTAGCATGAGGTCCTCGACGAGTCGGCCGACCGGGTTGTCCGCGAGCGCCGTGACGACGGCCGTGTTGAGGCCGAAGCAGCGTCGCAGCCCGCGCGCGACGTTGTACTCGCCGCCGCCTTCCCAGACGCGGAACTCGCGCGCCGTGTGCACGCGCATGTCGCCGGGGTCCAGCCGGAGCATGACTTCGCCCAGCGCCACGCAATCCCAGCGACACGTTTCCCGACTCTTCACCACCAATTCCGCCATCGTCACCTCGTCCGGAAGTGCGAGGTTACAACAGGGCGATGGCAGGACTGAAGTCCTGCGCTACACGACCTCGGCTGGCGGGACTGAAGTCCCGCCCTACGTACGGCGGAGGACTGATAAGATGGATGGATTGGCCGCCGTGCGCCGCACCGCGGCCCGGACCCTGTGCAAGGTCAGCCTACGAACCGCGTCAGGGCCGGAAGGCAGCAGCGCTAAGTAGTCCCTGAGCTGTGCCGCAGGGCCACCGGGTCGCGGTGGGGCGCGCGGCAACCGGAACCCGACAACCCGCAATCGACAACGATCCGGTGTCCTACCAGGTCCTCGCCCGCCGCTGGCGCCCGCAGCGCTTCGAAGACGTCGTTGGTCAGCAGGCTGTAACCACGACGCTCCGTAACGCGCTGACGACCGGACGGCTCGCCCAGGCGTTCATCTTCGCCGGCGCGCGCGGCGTCGGCAAAACCACCACGGCGCGCATCCTGGCGCGGTGCCTGAACTGCGTGAAGGGGCCGACACCGGATCCCTGCGGGGAATGCGATGCCTGCATGGAGATTGCGGAAGGTCGAGACATCGACGTCTTCGAGATCGACGCGGCCACGCATACCGGCATCGACAACATCCGCGAGGTGATCATCAGCACGCTCGCGATGTCGCCGGTGCGCGACCGCTACAAAGTCTTCATCATCGACGAGGTGCACCAGCTCTCCGGGCCGTCGTTCAACGCGCTGCTGAAGTCGATCGAGGAGCCGCCGGCGCACGTGGTCTTCATCCTGGCGACGACGGAGCTGCAGAAGATCCCCGACACCATCCGCTCCAGGTCGCAGGAGTACGAGTTCCGGACCATCGGGACCGCCGCGATCGCCGCGCAGCTTCGCACGATTGCCGACGCCGAGAAGCTCCAGGCCACCGGCGACGCCCTCGCGCTGTTGGCACGCTACGCCGAAGGCAGCATGCGCGACGCCGAGAGCGCATTCGACCAGGTGATCTCGTTTGCGGGTGGCGAGGTGACGGCCGACGCGGTGGCCGAGGTGCTCGGTCTGGTCGGCCGCGACCTGCTCTTCGACATCCTGACCGCCGTGGCCGACGAGGACGCCGCGCAGGCGTTCACGCTCGCGGGCCGCGCCGTCGAGGCCGGTTACGACCTGCGGATCCTCTGCCGGGAGATCGCGGCGCTCGTGCGCGCCATGATGCTCGTCTCGATCGACCCGTCGCGGCTGACCGATCCCGATCTCGCGTTCGAGTCCGATCGTGATCGACTCAAGACCCTGACGGCGCGCTACTCCCGCGAGGACCTGCTGCGATCGTTCGACCTGTTGGCGAAAGCCGAGCAGGACGTGCGCGCGGCGTCGCAGCCGCGCTACGCGCTCGAAATGGCCCTGGTGAAGTGGATTCACCTGCGAAAGCTGGTGCCGATCTCGGATTTGATCGCGGGATTGGAATCGGGTGCGAAGGGTGCGTTCGGTGCGAGGGGGGCGGGCGGTGCAGGTGCGACGGGTGCGCAGGGTGCAACAGGGACGCCTGCACGCCCACCGATTGCGCCGAAGCCTTCGTTCGGGACCAGGCCCGCCTTTGCACCTGCCGCACCGAAGGCGCCGCCTTCGAGCGCCCCCTACGCACCACCCGCACCCCACGCACCTGTGTCGCCTGCGACAGGTCCTCTTCCGCCTGATTTCAAGGAACGCTTTCTCGCCGAGATTCAGCGGACCAACCGCACGTTCTATTCGCTGCACGTCGCACAGGCGCAGCGGATCGAAGTGGACGCGCGGCGGGTCGTCTTCACGTTCGGTCCCGTCCACGAGACCATGCGCCAGCAGGTGGAGCAGCGTCGGCAGTGGCTCGAGTCGCTCGCGGAGTCCGTCGCTGGCGGCAAGGTCACGGTGGCGACGGCCAAGGGGACCGGCGACGCGGCGCCCACCTTCGCGGCTGGCGCCGCTACGGCGGGCAAGCCCAGCGCGGCTGGTGCCGCTCCCGCGGGCAAGTCCGGCGCGGCGGACGCCACTCCGGCGGGCAAGCCGGGCGCGGCCGACCCCGCTTCGGCGGACCAGCCTGATTTGAGGGCCCGCGCGCTGGCCGACGATGGTGTTCAGGCCATGCTCGAGATCTTTCCCGCAGAGATCCGCGAGGTCGAGGAGATCAAGTAATGGATATCCGCGCGATGATGAAGCAGGCGCAGAAGATGCAGGAGCAGCTCCAGAAGGACATGGAGGAGCTCCGCGTCGAGGCGACCTCAGGCGGCGGCATGGTGACCGTCGTCACCAACGGCGCCAAGCAGCTGATCTCGCTGAAGATCGATCCGGAGGTCGTCTCGAAGGACGACGTCGAGATGCTGCAGGACCTGATCCTCGCCGCCGTCAACGATGCCCACCGCAAGGCCGACGACCAACTGAAGAAGAAGGTTGGCGGCATGATGCCGGGAATGTAGCCGCTCCACTTTATCCTCGGCACTCCTCACTTCGCACTGACTGTGTCTCATCCCGAGCCTCTCACTCGACTGATCGAGCGACTGCAGAAGCTTCCCGGCATTGGCGCCAAGAGCGCGCAACGGCTGGCCTATCACGTCCTCCGGAACACGCGCGAGGACGCCGACGCGCTCTGCGCGGCGATCCACGCCGTCAAGGACAAAGTCACCTACTGCTCGATCTGCAACAACATCACCGACGTCGATCCCTGTATCTACTGCACGGACGAGTCGCGCGATCGCCGCGTCATCTGCGTGGTCGAAGAGCCGCAGAACGTGTCAGCGGTGGAGAAGACGCGCGAGTTTCGCGGCACCTATCACGTCCTCATGGGCTCGCTGTCGCCGCTCCAGGGCGTGGGTCCGGACGAGCTCAAGATCCACGGATTGCTGCAGCGCGTGGGCCAGGGCGGCATCACCGAAGTGGTGCTCGCGACCAACCCGAACGTCGAGGGCGAGGCGACGGCGCTCTACCTCGCGCGGCTCCTCAAGCCGCTGGGCGTGCGGGTGACGAGAATCGCCACGGGGATTCCCGTCGGCAGCGACATCGAATACGCTGACGAGCTGACGATGTCGAAAGCCTTCGCCGGGCGGCGGGATATCTGATTCGAACTGACCCCTGGCCCCTGATCCCTGATCCCGGCCCCTGACCCTGATGCTCCCCGTCACCCTTCAGATCCCGGCTGCCGTCATCC
>JBKPSY010000051.1:0-9899 GCA_046735235.1 Acidobacteriota bacterium
GCATATGCACACATCGAGAGGAATCAAAGCCGCCGCGGGCGTTCTTCTTGCCGCCCTCGCAGCGCTGGGCGCCTCACTGAAGGCAACCCAAGGCACGGCCAACGGCGATCTCGCGACGCTGCGGCACGCGTTCGATGCGCCGCCGGACGACGCGCGAATCATGATGCGGTGGTGGTGGTTCGGACCGCAGGTGACCGACGAGGAGCTCGGCCGCGAGCTCGAGGCGATGAAGGACGCCGGCATCGGCGGCGTCGAGGTGCAGGCGGTCTATCCCGTCGCGCTCGATGGCGAGGCCAACGGGCTCAAGACCGAGCCGTTTCTCTCTGATGCCTTTCTCGCGCACTTGACGTTCGCGGCCGATCGTGCGGCGGCGCTGGGCCTGCGCTTCGACCTGACGCTCGGCAGCGGCTGGCCGTACGGCGGGCCATCGGTCTCCATCGACCATGCCGCCGGGCGGCTTCGGATAGCGCGCGTGCCGATTCCGCCGCAGGCTTCGCGCGTGGCGCTGCCGGATCTGGGCGCGGGCGAGTCGTTCGTCAGCGGCGAGATCGTCGCCCCCGGCGAATGGACCAGGCTCGATCCGTCGGGGACGCCACTCGCCCTCAGCGGACTCACGCTCGAGGTGTCCGCCGATCTCCGCCCACGCGAACTCGTCGCCTTCATCTCGAGCCGCACGGGCCAGATGGTCAAGCGCGCGGCCGTCGGCGCCGAAGGCTTCGTCCTCGATCACTACGACGCGGCCGCGACGGACGGGTACCTGTCGAGCATCGGCGCCCGGCTGTGGAGCGCGTTCGGCAGCACCAAGCCATTCGCGATCTTCTGCGACAGCCTCGAGGTCTACGACTCGGACTGGACACCGGAGTTCCCGGGCGAGTTCCGGAAGCGCCGCGGCTACGACATCGTGCCGCACCTGCTCGAGCTCGCGTCCGGCGACGGGCCGAAGTCCGCCGACGTCCGCCACGACTGGGGCCAGACGCTCACCGAACTCGTGGACGAGCACTTCATCGGTCCACTCGAGCAATGGGCGGGCGCGCGCGGCACGAAGCTGCGCGCGCAGGTCTACGGCACGCCGCCAGCGTCGACGTCCAGCGCGATGCTGGTCGACCTGCCTGAAGGCGAAGGCGCGGGATGGCGGGAGCTGTCGGCCACTCGGTGGGCGGCGTCCGCCAGTCATGTCAAAGGCGTCGCCGTCACGTCTGCCGAGACGTGGACGTGGCTCCACTCGCCGGCCTTCGCGGCCACGCCGCTCGACATGAAGGCGGAAGCAGACCGCCAGTTCCTGCAGGGCGTAAACCAACTGGTCGGCCACGGCTGGCCGTATTCGCCGCCGTCGGCTGGCTCGCCAGGGTGGCGGTTTTATGCGGCGGCCGCGCTCTCCGACAAGAACCCGTGGTGGATCGTCATGCCCGACGTGTCGCGGGCACTCCAGCGCACCAGTGCGATGCTGCGGGAGGGCACGCCGGTCGTCGACGTCGGGCTCTACCTGCCGGTGGACGATGCGTGGGCGGAGTTCTCGCCGGGGAATGTGGACCTGATCGAGGCGCTTCGGAAGCGCATCGGCCCGGATGTCATCCCGTCGATTCTCGACGCTGGATTCACGTTCGACACAGTCGACGGCAAGACGCTCGCGTCGGCGACGGTCCAGGGCGCCTATCTTTCCGTCGGCGCGGCTCGATACCGCGCGGTGGTGCTGCCGAATGTCGAGCGCGTCCCCGCCGCAACACAGCGCGTGCTTGACGCGTTCACAGCGGCCGGAGGGATTGTCGTCCGCGGTCAAAAGGACGCCGGCCCTCTCGTCGCGCTCCGCCTGCGACCAGACGTGACATTCGCGACAGCCCCGGGGGCGCCGGGCGATCCCCCACCGGACCCGCGCGCGTTTGGCGCCATCCACCGGCGAGCCGGCGACACCGATTTCTACTTCGTCGCGAACACAGCACTCGTCGGCGGCAACATCAAGATGCACATGGCCGCAGACTCAAAGATCGTCGAGTGGTGGGATCCCGTAACGGGCGAGCGCTCGGTCCTTTCAATGGGGGGTTCCGGTTCGGGCACGGAGGTTCGTCTGTCCATCCCAGCTTACGGCTCCGGGTTTGTCGTCCTCGGCTCGACGGAGCGGTTCCAGGAAGGGGGTTGGGTACAAGCCACGAGCCGCGTTCCCGGCCAGTCCAGGGCCCGCTTCTGGACCGGCGAAGCGGCGGCGTCCTCCGCGCATGAAGTGGACCTGCCGCATTCGTGGGCCGCGAGCCCGGCGACGCGCTACTTCTCCGGTGTCGCGCACTACGAGTTCGAGGCCGAGGGCCCGCCGACGCCTGAGGACGCCCGCCTCGGCGCATGGGTGCGATTCGGGGACGGCACGCCGCTGCCAGAAACGAATCCGGCGAAGAACGGCATGCGTGCCTGGCTCGATGCGCCGGTGCGCGACGTCGCGATTGTGTACGTGAACGGCGTGCGAGCGGGCACAGCGTGGTGTCCGCCGTACAAGGTCGCCGTGGGATCACTCCTTCACCCAGGCGCGAACACCATCCGAATCGACGTCGCGAACACCGCGCTGAACCAGATGGCCGGCCAGGCCCTTCCGGACTACCGGCTGCTGAATCTCCGTTACGGCACGCGCTTCGAGGCACAGGACATGGATCGGGTCGCGCCACAGCCGTCGGGCCTGCTCACCACCGTCGCCGTCGAGTGGGAGACAGGCGGCACGGGTCCCCCGCCGCGATAGCGGAGGTGCCGATCGGCTCCAGATATACTTTTCGGCGATGCGGATTCTCGCCGGGAGCGCCATCGCCGCTGCGCTCACTTTGCTCGCGCTCGCGGTCGCGCACGGCCAGCAGTCCTCAGAGCGCTCGGTGAACTGGGAGCGCGCGCGGCAGGCGATCTCGAAGTACCGGCCGGTCATCGACAACTCCGGCCTCGTCGAAGTCGACGCGCAGATCTCTTCCACGGTGGACGCCGAGGATCTGGGCGCGCTCTGCCAGGCGCGGAAAGAGGCCATCGTCGCCGCGCGAAAACGCAGTAGCGACGCGCTGAACGCCGTCGTCGCCGGGCACGACCCCATCACGGACGAGCAGCGTGCCAACTTCTACCGGCTGCTCGCGTCGGTCGATTCCTTCGAAGGCAAGGTCAACGACGCGGCGAAGAACTTCGACACCGCGCGCGACCTGCTGGCGCCGTACCTCGAGGACTACCCTGACCTCTCGAAGAAATACGCGATGCTGGTCGAGGCGGCCGCCGTCGAGCACATGCGGCAGGGCGAGGTGGACAACTGCCTCGTGATGTCCACCCCCGATCGGTGCATCTTCCCGCTCCGGCCGGGCGGGCATCACCACGACACCGCCGGCGTCGACGCCGCGCTCAAAGGGTTCCTGGAGTTCCTGAAGCTCCAGCCGAACGACCTCGAGGTCCGCTGGCTGGCCAACCTGTCGACGATGATCCTCGGCCGCGACGAGAACACGCTGCCGGCGGAGCTGCGGATCCCCGTGAGCGTCTTCGCGTCACCGGTGAAGCTGCCGCGCTTCTACGACGTGGCACCGGCGGCAAAGCTCGGGCGCTTCGGAATGGCCGGCGGGACCGTCGTCGAGGACTTTGACGGCGACGGCCTGCTCGACGTGGTCTTCTCGAGCGTGGACTTCTGCGAGCCCCTCGCCTTCTACCACAATCGCGGCGACGGCACGTTCGAGGATCGCTACGTGGCGGCCGGTCTCGCCAATGAGTTGGGCGGCTTGAACGCGACCGTCACCGACTACAACAACGACGGCAAGCCCGACCTGTTCGTGATGCGCGGCGGCTGGGAGATCCCGATGCGGAACTCACTGCTGCGAAACAACGGCGACGGCACGTTCACGGATGTCACGAAGGAGGCCGGCCTCTCGAGCGGCGAGCACGCGACGCACTCGGTCTCGTGGGCCGACATCGACAACGACGGCTGGCTCGACGTGTTCGTGGGCCATGAGCTGACGCCCAGCCAGCTATTCCGCAATCGCGGCGACGGCACGTTCGAGGACATCACGGCAAAGGCCGGCGTCGGCGCGTCGACGTTCGCCAAGGGCACCAACTTCGGCGACTACGACAACGACGGCTATCCCGATCTCTACATCTCGAACATGTTCGGGGACAACCTGCTGTACCACAACAACCGGGACGGCACATTCACCGAGGTCGGCAGGCAACTGCACGTCGAGAAGCCCTTCGCAAGCTTTCCGACCTGGTTCTTCGACTACGACAACGACGGCTGGCTGGACATCTTCTGCTCGTCGTACGTGACGTCGGTCGAGGAGTTCATCAAGTACTTCCTGCATCAGCCGATCCAGGGCGAAGGGCTGGCGCTCTATCACAACAACCACGACGGGACGTTCACCGACGTGTCGAAGCAGGTTGGCCTCGGCCGCGTCGTGCCGTCTATGGGCTCCAACTTCGGCGACCTCGACAACGACGGCTACCTCGATTTCTATCTCGGCACCGGCTCGCCGTCGTTCGCGTCGCTGATGCCCAACATCATGTTCAAGAACGAGGGCGGCCGGCAGTTCGTAGACGTCACCGACGCGACGGGCACCGGCCACCTGCAGAAGGGCCACGGCATCGCGTTCGCCGATCTCGATGGCGACGGCAACGAAGACGTCGTCTTGAATACCGGGGGCGCAGTGCAAGGGGACAAGTACGACGAGGCGCTCTTCCACAACCCCGGCGGCTTCGGCAATCACTGGCTCGACGTGCGGCTCCACGGCGTCAAGACGAACCGCATGGCGATCGGCGCGAAGGTCACGCTCACGGTGGATGGATCGGGCACGCCGTCGCCGCTGCGCTACCGCGAGGTCACCAGCGGGGGCTCGTTCGGCGCCTCACCGCTGCTGCAGCACATCGGCGTCGGCAAGGCGAAGATCGTGAAGACCGTCGAGATCAAGTGGCCCGTCAGCGGCACGACCCAGGTGTTTCACGACGTGCCGGTGGACACGCGCATCGAGATCACGGAGCTGGCCGACACCTACAAGGCCGTGCCGATTCCGCGATTCACGATGGCGGGGACGGGGAAGTGACAGGTCGGTAGGTCTGTAGGTCGGTAGGTCGGTAGGTCAGTAGGTCGGTAGGACGGCAGGTCGGACCCACAGACCCACAGACCTACAGACCCACCGACCCACCGACCCACCGACCCACAGCCCTAGTCCTGAGGCAGCGTCGACGCCAGGACGAACACGAGCGGCGCGTTCCAGTTGATTGCGATCTCGTTGGTCGCGTAGCTGGCCTGCTCGTCGAGGAACATCTTCGCGGGCGGCAGGTCCGGCAGCTTGCGCATCGCGGGATCCTGACGTTGCCAGTTCGGGCCGCCAACGAGCAGTCCGGGCCACGGCAGAACCATGCCGCCGGCTGCGCTCGGGCGGTGATGCGGATGCACCGGCGCCACGGCGCCGACCTGGGTCACGAACGACACGCTGAACGTGTTCCTCCCAAGCAGGTAGTGCAGGTTGTCGAGCGCGGCGTCGACGTACCGCTGATCGTGATGCATGCGATCTGCCAGCAGCAGTTCCATCGCGTAGTTGGCGACTCCGCCGTTCGATCCCCACACGTAGTCCTTCCGCGCGAGGCTGACGTGATAGCCGTTCGACGCCGTCCGCTCCACGATCGCGTCCGCCGTCGCGACAGTCGCCTGCTTGATGGCGCTCACGACAGGTGCCTTGCCGCCGACACCAAGCGCGTAACTCCACAGCCCCAGCGGCGCGACACTGCCCCACCCCTGGGGCCCCACCGGCCGCAACGTCGGAAGGAACTCGTCGTAGTGTGTCGCGACGTACCGGTCGTAGACGCCCATGCCGGTCGTGTTCCACAACTCCGCGGCGGCCCAGAACCGCTCGTCCGAGCAGTCGGCGTCGCCGTACTCGCCGGTGGAAACGCCAGCCGGGTTCTTGAAAATCTCCTTCGGATTGCGATCGGCCCACTCGTAGGCGTTCTTCGCGGCGGCGAGCGTGCGGTCCGCGTACGCCGGATCGAATTCCCGGAAAAGGCGACTGGCGATGGCTGCAGTGGCGGCGAGATCGGCCGTCGCGCACGTGCTCTTGAAGGGCTCGTGGCCGGTGCCGATCACGTAGCTCACGGACTTGTCGTCTTCAGGCTTCACGAATCCCGGGAAGCCCTCGCTCGTCTGCTTCTGCCAGACGCCGCCGTCGACGTCCTGCATCGACAGCATCCAATCGAGGTTCCAGCGAGCCTCGTCCAGCAGGTCCGGCGTCGTGTTCTTCGATTCGGGGATCTCGAGGCTGACTCGCTGCACGCGCCGCGCGAAGTGCTGATATGCGAGCAGCAGCGTGCTCGTCGCGATGCCCGAGTTGACCACGTAGCGGCCGTAGTCGCCCGCGTCGTGCCAGCCTGCGGCGGAGGGATGCAGGCCCGACTTGCCCGACGAGGGATGGTACGCGCCGTTGAGGTGACAGGCATCGTGCTTGTAGCCGGGGAACTCCGGGCCGAGATCGACGGCCGTGCCGCAGCGCTGGCCATAGTACGAACGCGCGGCCAGGTAGTAGACGCGGTGATAGACGTCGCGCCCTACGATGAACGGGTAGCTGCGACCGACGCCGGCGACGTCGAGGTAGTACGTGCCATCAGCCGTCAGACTCGAGAAGTCGGCGAGGCGCACGAGATCGCCGCTGTCAGCGTCGCGCTTCGGCGGACCGAGCGTGCCGGTGGAGACCGACGCGCTATCGCTGGCACGCACGACGGAAAACGCGCCGGTCGCGCCGTCGTTGACGACCATCGCGAGCTTCGGCGCGCTCGACGCGTAGCCGACCTGATCGACGCGGATGTCCGTCAACGACGTCGAGTCGTCCATCGACGCCATCGCCGCCATCACGACGACGAACCCGATCGCCGCCCGGGACATCATCTCGCCCCGAAATCCACCGTGATCGGCGCGCCCGTGTAGGTGACGGTCTTCGTCGCCGGCGGCTCGGCCAACAGCCCGACCGGCGACGACGCCGAGACGAGCACGACCTTGAACGTGCGCGACTCCAGGATCCCTGGGAATGTTCCGGTACGGGCGCCGATCGCGAGGTGCCCGGACGCGTCATCCCACGCGATCGGAATGACCGCGTGTGCGCCCTTCTCGTACCCGTACGTCGTGCCGTCGTCTTCGTAGAGCGAAAATCCGCCGTCTGCGCCGGCGTAGACGTACAGCGTGATGGGATCTGCCGCCTTCTCGTCGGTGTACTCGAGCTCAGGGCCCACAGGCACAATCGATCCCGCGCGCACGTGCACGGGCAGCGTGTCATACGGCGCCGGCGCGCTGATTCGCTGGCCGCCCGCCATCGGCTGTCCCGTCCAGAGGTCGTACCAGAGCGTGCCTTTCGGAAGATAGACCGTCCGGCTGCGCGCACGATAGGTCGTCACGGGGCTGACCAGAAACGCGGGGCCGAACATGTACTGGTCGCCGATGCCACGTGCCGCGGGGTCGAGGCGAAAATCCATCACCAGCGGCCGAAGCATCGTGCCGGCGTGATGCGTGACGTCGCCGGCCAGCGAATAGACATACGGCAGCAGCCGGTAGCGCAGGCGATCGAACTTGAGCTCGGTTTGATACGCGGGATCGGACTCGCCGCCGAGGAACCACATCTCGCGGTTCGGCGACTGGCCGTGCACCCGCAGGAGCGGCGTGAACGTGCTGTATTGGAACCAGCGGACGTTCAGCTCTTTCCACTCGTCCGCCGCGTCGGGCGTCTGCGGCAGGTTGCCAAATCTCGGCGGCGTCGCAAAACCGCCCGTGTCCGTCGCCCAATAGGGCACGCCCGAGAGCGAAAAGCCGAGACCTGCAGGAATCTGTTTCCGGAAGGACGTCCAGGTCGTGGTGATGTCGCCGGACCACATCGCCGTCGCGTAGCGCTGCAATCCCGCGAACGCGGAGCGCGTGAGGATGAACACGCGCTGGTCAGGCGACGCGGCGCGCTGCCCTTCGTAGACGCCCTCACTGTTCACCAGCGAATAGCCATTCAACACTCGGGCGCCCGTCCCCATGCCCGTCGGGTTCGCGTAGGTGCGCTGGCCGTCGAGCGTCTCGAGCGGCTGCATGAGATCCGGCTCGGTCGCGTCCATCCACCACGCGTCTACGCCCTTGTCGAAGAGCGCCGGCTTCACCTGATCCCAGAACATCTTGCGCGCGCCGGGATTGAACGGGTCGTAGAACGTGTAGGGATACCCGAGCCAGTCCTTGAGGTGATCCTTCAGCGGTCCTTCGTAGAGATAGCCGGCGCCGTGCATCGCGTCGAAGTTCGAAGTGCCCGGATAGAACTTGCCCCAGACCGACAGCATCAGCTTCGCGTGCTTCGCGTGAATCTGGCGGATCCACTCGTCAGGATCGGGGAATCGCTCCTTGTCGAACTGATGCGATCCCCACGTGTCGATCTTCCAGTACTGCCAGTCCTGGACGATAACGTCGATCGGGATGTGCCGAGAGCGGAAGCCGTCGAGCACGTCGAGGCTTTCCTGCTGCGTCTTGTAGCGCTCGCGCGACTGCCAGAAACCGAACGCCCACCGCGGCATCATCGGCGCCTGCCCGGTCACACGGCGATAGCCGGCGACGACGGCGTCGAGCTCGGGCCCGTAGAAGAAGTAGTAGTCGATGCCGTCGCCGACCTCCGACCAGAGCGACGTGTTCTGCGAGGCCGCGGGCGTCTTCCAGCGCACCTGACACGTGTCGCCCTGGTCCTTCGACCACTCGACGACGAGCTTGTACCGACGGCCCTTCGTCATCGCGATTCGCGCGACGTCGCTCCACGGCAGCCAGCCTTGTCGCCAGTGATCGACGACGAGACGATCGTCCACCCACATCTTGAGGCCGGCGTTCGAGAAGGTCTGGAACGTGACGTCGCCTGTGGCTGGAGCGACGACGGATCCAACCCACCGCACGCTTGCGTCGCCGTCGGCCGGAAGCGCCGGATGGATCCTGGCGTTCTGCGACGGTTTGCCCGCCAGCTGGATGTCGATCGCCGGATCGACGCGCGAGGCGACCTCACGCTCGAAGTGCGCGCCGGCGAAGTAGTGGCCCGTCAGGCCGCCTGGCTTGCCGCTCTCGTCGAGGAGCGCGGCCGCCGGCATCGCCGCGGCCGTCCTGAGATCGCCGAACCGCGTCAGCGACATGTTGTTCCAGAGGATTCCGTAGCCGCGGCTCGACACGAGCACGGGGACGACGTCGCTGACGTTGTACTGCCAGAGATCGAGGTCGTAGCCCTTGATGTCCATCAGTCCGAGCTGTTGCTGGCCGAGCCCGTAGAGCGACTCGTCGGCGTTCGGCAGCCACTGCTGACGCACATGAAACGTCCGCTCGCCCTGCACCTCGGCGGCCGCCAGGCTGCGGGTCGCTTCCGAGAGGATCGGCACGCCCTTCGTGTCGGTGAAACGGACGCGACCGGTCGTGCGGCTCACCGTCACGCGCAGCTTGGCGGTCTGCACGACGACGCTCGCCTCGCCAATCCTGGCGCGCCAGGTCGCGCCGCCGCACTGCTTCGGCGCGGTCACCACGGACGGGCGATCGAACACCGACGCGTCTCCGGCATACGCGATCCGCACCACATCATCCGTGCAGACTTCCACCTTCAGGATCGCGCCGGCCAACGGCACGAGCACGCCGTTGTCCACCTTCTGCGGCGGGCCATCCGCGGCAAGGGCCAAAGACGCCGTCAGGACAGCGGCACATACGACGGCGGCCGCCAGCTTCACACGCTGCATTTGGGGAGACTCCACGGGGCGACTATTGTAACGACGATTGAAGGTTGCGGATTGCGGGATGCGGGCGAGCGGGTCCGCCTTCGCCCTCTGGGCTTCGGCGCGACTCGCGTCGCTCGGCTTGACCGTGGCCGCGGCAACGCCGACAATCGATGGAATCACGTGCGACGCGCTGTTCTGCTGCTCGCCCTTCTCGGCCT
>JBKPSY010000052.1:0-10345 GCA_046735235.1 Acidobacteriota bacterium
GGTGCGCGGCGGATTCAAGAACCCGGGGCGGGCGGCGGTCATCTACGCAGCCAGCGAAATCATTCTGCCGCTGCTGTTCGCGGTCTTGACGCTGGGGTACTTCGGGGTCTATCGCGGTGGGTTGTATGCGCTGCTCGCCGCGGCCGTCGGCTATGCACTTCCCGGGCTGGTGCTGTCGCGAAGGATTACGGCGCGCCAGAAGCAGATTCAGAATGGACTGCCCGATGCCCTGGACCTTCTCATCGTCTGCGTGGAAGCGGGCTCAGGTCTCGACGCGGCGATTGTGAAGGCCGGAGACGAACTGGCGCTGGCGTACCCGTTCCTAGCTGAGGAGTTTCGCAACATCACGACCGAGACCCGCGCCGGCAAGCCGCGACTCGAGGCGTTTCGAAACTTTGCCACGCGGACCGGCGTGGACGACGTGCGGTCGCTCGTCGCCATGCTGGTTCAGACCGACCGCTTCGGGACCAGCATCGCCCAGGCGCTCCGGACCCATGCCGTGACAGCCCGGACAAAGCGCCGGCAGCGAGCCGAGGAGCGAGCCGCCAAGCTAGGGGTCAAGCTGGTGTTCCCCTTGGTCTTTTGTCTCTTTCCAGCGCTGTACGTGGTGGTGCTCGGGCCAGCGGTCATCAAGATCATGCACTCGCTGCTTGGTCAGTAGCCGTAAGGGGTCCTGCAGCCGACGACGGGGACGTCCGAAAGTCATGATGCCGGCCGTGAATTACGCACGGGCGGTGTGGGAGAGGGAGATCTGAGCATGAATACGATTCTGATCATTCTCGCGGCGTTGTGCCTGGTGGGTTACCTCTTCAAGCGCCGCGCTCGAATCAAGAGCGAGGACTAGGTCGCGTGGCAGGCGAGCGCACCTCGGCGGCTCTCACGTCGATGTTGCTCGCCTTGTTGCTCCCGGCCTGCGCAGCGCGACAGCCGTCGAGCCGGTTCATCATCCAGGGCGGTCACGGTCCGATCGACGCCGGGCACCTGCCAGCGCAGTCAAAATCGCAGCGGCAGGACATGGAGCACGCCCGGCGCGAGGCGCTCGCCAAACGCGCTGCCGAGCGGCCGGCGACCCTGCCGTCGATTGAACGCGTTGACCGCGGTCTCCGGGAATCCCTCGCCGCATTGGGGCGGCAGGAGACGCCACAGGCACACATTGAGGTGGCAAGGAACTACTCGCGGGTCCACGTCTACGACGCCGCGTTTGACCAGTATTCGGACGCCCTGGCACTCGACCCCAGAAGCGTGGTCGCCTGGGACGAGCGGGCGCGCGTCTGGCGGCACTGGGGCATGACTGAACTGGCGCTGTCCGACGTGCATCGGGCGATCTTTTACGGGCCCGATGAAGCGGCGCCACGGAACACCCTTGGGACGATCCTCGAAGCGGCCGGGCAATGCAGCGGAGCGCGTCAGGCCTACGCGGACGCCGTGACGCGCAATCCTGACGCGACATGGGCGCGAGACAATCTCAGCCGGTTGGCCTGCGACAGCGCCAACCAGGGGAACCGGGCGGTACAGTGATGCTGGCGAGCAAAACGAACGTGACGCCGATTCTTCCTCACCCGCCAGCGCCCACCACGCTGGAAGAGGCGGGGCTCTCGCTCGACATCGTCATTCAGCTCCTGCTCAAGACACTGCATTTCACCGGCGAGCTGCCAGGAAGCGAGCTGGCGCATCGGCTCGGGCTTCGTTTCAGCGTGATCGAGCCGGCCCTGACGCTGATCAAATCTCAGCACCAGGTCGAGGTCGCGGGCGGCGCCATGATCGGCGGCCCGTCGTATCGCTACCGCATCACCGACGCAGGCCGCACCCGGGCGCAGTTGTTCCTCGAGACGAACCACTACGTCGGCGCCGCTCCGGTGCCTCTCGCGCAATACCGGCGCTACATGGCCGAGTACAAGCTGCGGGCACCGTCCACCGCAACGCGCGATCGAGTCCGGCAGGCGTTTGCGCACCTGGTGATCTCCGATCGCGTGATGGATCAGCTGGGCCCGGCCATCAATGCGGGCCATTCGATGTTCGTCTACGGGCCTCCGGGCAACGGCAAGACCGTCATTTCGCAGGCCATTCAGAAGCTGCTCGACGGCGACATCCACATCCCGCACGCGCTCGAGATCGAGGGCGCCATCGTCCGGCTCTACGACCCCGTCACGCACGAGGAGTTACCTAACGAACAGGGGGACGGGCCCGGACTCGACAAAGGCGCCTCGGGTGACCGCCGCTGGGTGCGCTGCCGTCGTCCGATGGTGATGGTCGGCGGCGAGCTGACGCTCGAATCCCTCGAGCTGAGCTATAACCCCGTGTCCGGCTTCTACAAGGCGCCTGTTCAGGCGACGGCGAACGGCGGCGTGCTCGTGATCGACGACTTCGGCCGCCAGCGGGTCGCGGCCCGTGACCTCCTGAACCGCTGGATCGTCCCGCTCGAAAGCCGCGTGGACTTCCTCACCCTGAACTCGGGCCAGAAGTTCGAGTTGCCGTTCATGACGCTCGTCGCCTTCGCGACGAACATCCGGCCGCAGGAGCTCGTGGACGAGGCGTTCCTTCGCCGCATCCACTACAAGGTGCTCTGCGAGAGCCCGAACCACGACGACTACATCGTGATCTTCCGGAACTACTGCCGGACGAAGAACGTTGCCTTCGACCGCCCGCTGGTCGAGGATCTGCTCGAGAACTACTACAAGCCGCGGAACCTGCCGCTGCGCGGCTGCCATCCGCGCGATCTGATCGAGCAGTCGCTCTCGCTCGCGGAATACCTGGGTCAGCCGGCGACGTTGACGCCGGAGCTGCTGCGCGCCGCCTGCGACAGCTACTTCGTGGACGAGAGCGGCGAGGAGATGTCCACGCTCAAGCCGCAGGCATGACCCGACCTCGGGCCATCGTCGCGCTCGCGTCGTCGCTGCTCTCGCTCCTGCTGCTGGCGACGCCGCGGGCGCAGCAGGCCCAGACGCCGGCACCCCAGGCGCCGTCGCCGCTCGCCGTCCGCATCACCTCTCCGCTCGGCCGCACCGGCACCACAGGCGCCGTCCGCATCGTCGCGCAAGTCACACCGGCCGGAAAGGACGAAGTCCTCGCGGTCCGGTTCTACGTGGACGGCGTGCAGCTTGGCGAAGTCCACAAGGGGCCGCCCTGGGGCATCGACTGGACCGACGAGAACCCCCTCGATCAGCGGGAGATTCGCGTCGACGCCGTTGACAGCGCCGGTCATGTCGGATCCGACTCCGTCACGCTCAAGGCGCTCGAGATCGTCGATCACGCCGAGGTGTCGAGCGTCTACGTCGAGACGTCCGTGCAGGACAAGTCGGGCCGCTTTGTCACCGGCATGGGGCCGCAGGGTTTCCAGCTCAGCGAAGACGACGTGCCGCAGAAGCTGGATCTCGTGCGGTCCGAGCAATTCCCGGCGACGTTCACTTTGCTCATCGACAGCAGTTCCAGCATGTCGCGGCGCATCGATTTCGTGCGCGACGCGGCGGCCAACCTCGCCGGTTATCTCCGGCCCAACGACCGGATCATCGTCGCGCCGTTCTCGAAGCATCTCGAAGCCATTACCGGCCCCACCGACGATCGGCAGACCGTGTCCGATGCGATCGCGGCGATTGAGCCGGGGGGCGGCACGGCGATTCTCAACGCGCTCTCGGATACCGCCAAGCTCATCTCGGGCGTCAACGGACGGCACGCGATCATCCTGCTGACCGACGGCTACGACGAGCACAGCACCGCGAGCTTCGACGACGCGCTGGCGGACGTGCAGAGAAGCGGCGCCGCCGTCTACGTGGTCGGGATTGGAGGTGTGGCGGGCATTTCGCTGAAGGGCGAGAAGTTCCTTCGCCAGATCGCGAACGATACCGGCGGCCGCGCGTTTTTCCCCTCGCGAGAGATCGAGCTCCGCCCGATTCACGAGCTTGTCGCGTCTGAAGTCACCTTGCGTTATGTCATCACCTACACGCCGACGAACCAGAAGGTCGACGGCGCCTGGCGGAGGATCAGCGTGAAAACCCTGGATCCCGAGCTGAAGGTGCGCGCAAGGCCGGGGTACTTCGCGCCGCGACCGCCGCCAGTCCGGCCGACGATCGAGTTCACGCTCACGGACACGAATGCGACGCCGCACGACATGACGATCGACGAGCTGCAGGTCGTCGAGGACGGCGTGCCGCAGAAGCTGGAGGCGTTTCAAGAGGCCTCCACGCCGGTGTCGATCGTGTTCGCGCTCGATGCGAGCGGCAGCATGAAGAAGGCCACCGAGCCGCTCAAGGCGGCGGCGCGGAGCTTCGTCGAACAGGTGCGACCCGAGGACAGCCTCGCGATGCTGCTGTTCTCGGACAAGGTGCGATTCGAGCACGACTTGACGACGCGACGCGACTGGAGTCTCGACGTCATCAACCACTACGTCGCCAACGGTGGCACCGCGCTGTACGACGCGGTCTACGACTCGCTGTCGCGGCTGAAGGGCATCGAGGGACGCCGCATGGTGATCGTGATGACCGACGGCCGCGATGAGAACAATCCCGGGACTGCGCCGGGCAGCGCGCACTCGTTCGCCGAGGTGCTCGAACACCTGAAGAAGGTAGACGCCGTCGTCTTCACCGTGGGCCTTGGCCCGAAGATCGATCGCCCAGTCCTCGAGCAGCTGGCTGCCGTCTCGGGCGGGGAAGCCTACTTCCCCCAGGACGTCTCCCTGCTCGCGACCGACTTCAACCGGATTCTCGAGACGCTCCGTCGCCGATACGTCATCAGCTACACCTCGACGAACTCGACACGCGACGGCGCCTGGCGGAAAGTGGATATCACGAGCGCGCGGCCGGGGATCTCGGTTGCGAGCCGCGGCGGATACTTCGCGCCAGCGAAATGACGCTCGCGCTGTCACAACGAGCTGTGCGACTCGGCCGGGAGCTGGCCGTGCCGATGACGGCCGCTCTCCTTGTCACAGGCATCGTGCGGTTGCTGCTGTCCGTGAAAGCATCCTGCGACGTCCTGCAGTGCGATGACTTCGGCAGATTCTGGTACGCGACCTCGGGGTGGTGGGCACGGGGCACGTCGCTCTATGCGCTGACGCCAGCGTCGGTGTCAGACGACGGCCTTGCGTATTTGAACCTCAATCTGCCGCACACGCACCTGGTATTCCTGCCTTTCATCGCGTTGCCAATGCGGGCGGCCGCAGCGGCGTGGCTTGTCACGGGATTGTTCGCGCTGGGCGCCAGCCTTCTGGTCATCCATCGCGAGACCGGATGGCGAATTACCTGGCCATGGCTCCTCGTCGTGGTGTGGTGGATGCCGACGCACGTGCAGGCCGTGACTGGTCAGCTGGCCTGGCTGCTTCTCGTGCCGCTTACGCTGTCGTGGAGTGCTGCTCGTCACGGACGCTGGCTGAAGGCGGGCGCGTGGCTCGGAATCGTCGTGGCCGTGAAGCCATTCCTGCTGCCGATGCTGGTCTGGATGCTTTGGCGTGGCCATTTTCGTTCGGTGCTCCTTTCACTGGCCGTTGTGGCGGCCATCGTCTGCGGTGGCCTCGCACTGTTCGGTGCTGACCAGTACCAGCAATGGCGCGACGCAATCGGCGAAGTCCAGTGGTACGGGCGACCGTTGAACGCTTCCTTGTGGGGGGCGATCTATCGGACGTTCGTCCCCAACAACCGCGCGGCCATCGTCGCCGATCTTGGGGCCATCGCGCGGAACCTGGCCCTCGCCGCGTCCGGCGTGGTCGCGCTGGCGACGTGGTTGGCGTGTCGCCACGAGCAGACGATAGACGACCAGTGGACGCTCGTGCTCTCCGCGTCGCTGCTGATCTGCCCCCTGGGGTGGGTGTACTACGGAACCCTGCTGCTACCAGGCTGGAGGGGGCGATGGCCCGGTGCGCTGGCGACCGCCTGCTGGCTGATCCCGACTCCATGGCTCGAAGCGGGCCAGCCGTCACCCATCGCAACCGTCCTCTGGGGATCGGCCGCCACCTGGGGGCTGTTGCTCATCTGGTTGCGCGCCCTGCGTCCGTCATGATCTCAGACGAGGCGCTACACCGGCTGCTGCCGCGATCTTCGGTGAGATTGCTGGGTGACCTCATTCGATGGACCACCTGGACGATTGTCGCCGTGGTGTGGGTCATCCTTCCGCGCAGCTATCTCCACATGATCGAGCTGACGCTGGCGCAGCCGGCGAACAGCGACTTCACGATCTTCTATTACACGTCACGTCTCGTCAGGGACGGACTTCCCATGTACGGCGAATCCCCCGCGCGGTACGGCATCGTGTGGGGATTCGATCACCTCGGCAACCTGAATCCGCCGCAGCTCCAGCTGTTCATGATGCCGCTGGCGTGGGTGTCGTACAAAGATGCGTTGGTGGCGTGGACGGTCCTCAGTGGATGCTGTCTGGCGGCCAGTGTCGCCGTGATCGTGCGCGGACTGAACGGCCGCTGGTCCTGGCGCTCCGCCATCGTGGCGGGAGCGATCGCCTTGCCGCTGGCGGCATTCACGACCGTCGCGTCCACCTGTGAGTTGACGTTCGTGCTGATGCTGCCGTTCACCCTCGCCTGGCGCGCCTGGCGTGAGGGCCGGTGGCGCTCGATGGGCGCGTGGCTTGGTCTGTGCGCCAGCGCCAAGATTTTTCTGCTGCTGTTCCTGTTGTGGCTGATCCTGCGCCGCCAGTGGATCGCGGTTCGATCCTTCGTCGCGGTATTGCTTGCAACCGTGCTGGTCGCCGCAGCCGCCTTCGGCATCGGCGCCTACCGACTCTGGCTCGCCACCCTGAGCGATGTCTTCTGGTGGTGGATGCCGATGAACGCGTCGTGGCAGGGGTTCGTCTCTCGAACTCTGGAAGGAGGCCCTGGCCTGACCGGAATCCTTCCTCCGGTGTCGTTCGTCCATCCGTTGACGGTCGCGATGACGGCGTTCTTTGTCGTCCTCACGGTCATCGCGGCGCTGCGCACTCGATGGCGTGATCCGGACCGGCAGGTGATGAGCCTGTTCCTGACAGCGCTGCTGATCTCGCCGCTCGGCTGGCTGTACTACCTTCCGATGGCGTGTGGTCCGTTCGTCGGCTGGCTAGGCGCAAATCGTGACTGGCAGGGCATCCGAAGGGCCGGCCGCGACGCGACAATCCTGGGCGTCGCCGGCTTCGCTCTCTTGTACGTCCCTCCGGAGGCGCTCCTTTCCGGTCAACCCTCGAGTCTTGCGACGGGGACGGTCGGGTCAACCTACTTCTGGGGCGTCCTCCTGTTGTGGCTCTCCACACTGTGGGCGCGCGCGGCATGAGCAACGGCGACGTCGTCGAACGTCGTCCCGCCCTCGTCGCTGCCGGCTTGTACCTTGCGCTCGTCGCGTTGCTCCTGGCGACGTCGCTTGCGAAGACCGGCGGCACCTTCGTGTACGCGCAGGATGACCCCTACATCCATCTGGCCATGGCGAGAACGCTGGCAGAGTCCGGCGTCTGGGGGATTCGGCCAGATGCGTTCGCGTCGGCGTCCTCGTCGCCACTCTGGACGATGCTGCTCGCGGGTTTCGCTGCTGCGGGTCTCCGCGTCGTCTGGTGGCCCTTTGTCCTGAACCTCCTCGCGGGCGTTGGCGTCATCTGGGTCTGTGACCGCGTCCTGCAGACGTCTCTCGCTCCGAGATCGCGCCTTGCCGCGCTCGTCGCGATCGTCGTCCTCGCGCCCCTACCGACGCTTGCCTTCATAGGAATGGAGCACTCCCTTCAGCTCGCGCTCACTGTCGGGTTCGTGTGGACCATCGCGCGGTTGAAGACAGCTGACGATGCCCGGCACGATTACACGGCCGCAGGTCTCGCTGCGCTTCTGGTCGCCACTCGGTACGAGGGCCTGTTCGTCGTGGCCGCCGCGATCGTCGTGTTGCTTTGGAGTGGACGATCGAAGGCCGGGGCGATCGTGCTGCTTGCCGCGAGCGCGCCGGTCGTGGCGTTCGGCATGTTTTCGGTGGCTCACGGTGGGAGCATCTTGCCGAACTCCGTGCTGATGAAATCGAATCCGGCCCGATTCGCCACGCTCGGCAGCACAATGGCCTCCATGGTCGCCGATGTCGCTGCCGTGGTGACGCTCTACCGGCGTCCCGCGGAGCTCGTCCTGGCGCTCGCGGTCGGCCTGGCGCTGATCGCGCGTCGTGGTCAGGCCACGAGCGACGGCCGCCGTGCCGCGGCGTGGGCCGCTGTATTTGTCGGCGCTGAGCTGATGCACTCGGCTTTCGTCAAGCTCGAATTTTTCTACCGGTACGAGGCGTACCTGATGGTGCTTGGCGTGTTGTCACTGGCGTTGTTGTGGTCCAGAGACGAGGGCGTGCGTGAAGGCGCGGAATCATTGAAGGCGCATGCTGGCGGACGGTTCGTGCTCGCGCTGCTGGTGCTTCCGCTCGCCCTCCGCGGGATGTCTGCGTTTGGCGAAACGCCGCTCGCCACGAGGAACGTCTTCGAACAGCAATACCAGATGGGTCTCTTCTTTCGCGACGCGTACCAGGAGACGCCCGTCGCCCTGAACGACATCGGCGCCGTCAGCTGGCTCTCGACAGCCCAGATCGTCGACATCTATGGTCTCTCGACACAAGAGGTGGCTGACCTCAAACGCCACGGGCGCTGGAACGCAGTCGCGCTCGACGCCCTCGTCGCGCGCCGGCGCGTGCACGCGATCGCGATGTACGAACGGGTATTGGCGACACTCATTCCCCGCGACTGGATTCTGGTAGGCGAGTGGAGGATTTCGGGAAACGTCGCGGTGTCAGAGGATACAGTCGGCTTCTACGCGCCGACTCCGGATGACGCCACGCGACTGGGACGCGCGCTGGACACTTATGCCGGGCGGCTTCCAGCCGCCGTCACCTACATCCGAGGGCCATCGAGAGACTAAGGCTTCTGGCTGACGAATTGGCTCAGCGCGGTAAGGATGCCCTGCATCCCTTGCTCGATCTCGACCATGAACTGTTGCGGGCCACCGGCGAACAGGACGAGAAGGGCGAATGTGACCAAAAGCACCGCGACGATCAACCGGCCCTCTGAAGCTACGCCTGAAGAACGCATAGTGAATCCCTGAGCCTTTCGCTGCCAGTGTAGCGAACGCGGCGGCTCAGCCGAACCTCCGCCTCCCCCTTTGTGTCCCAGATGTGAATCTCTTGTCCCCTTGCCGATACGGTTGAGCTGCCTCAGTCGATTATCTCTCGAGGACTGTCCATTGAGAGTCCGCGTAGCGGGCGTGCCATCCGTCCCGAAGGAGCCGCGCCGCCAGTGGCGATCGGGGTGAAATGGCGGCGCAATTGACTTGCCGTTCATCGAACAGGGGTTCGTAGTCCCCGTAGAAATCCGCTCGTTTTCCAGCTTGGACCAGCTCGACTGGAAATGGATCTTGGCGGCTGTCGACGAAGACGCGCTGGCTCGGAACGAACCAGATGATGGCGCCGCCACCGCTGTAGGAGTTGAAGAGTGCGGGCCGGCATCGGGCGATCGCGTCCGCCGCCGCTGGGCTCATGGGCCGCCATCCCAGACGTTCCCAGGGGACCGACCAGGCCGCTGACACGACAGCCAGGCCGCACACACCGACGATCGCAACGAACCAGGGCGACACGCGAGTCGTCGGCTGGCGGTCCTTCCAGAGCAAGAGACGGCTCGTCGCGGGCGCGAAGATCATCGCAAACGCGGGGACGTTCCGCATCGACTTGGCGCCAAGAGGAATCGCGACCAACGCGGCGATCGCCAGAAATCGATCGCCTGATGACTCGAGCCGCCGCCAGTGGACGAGCATCAGGATGAGAACGGTGATCGCCATCCCCCAGAAGGCCAGGTGCTCCGCCGCAAGCGACGTCGGCAGCCACTCGGTGATGTCGTTCGCCTGCGACCGCTGCATCGACGCCACCACTTCCGTCCAGTTGCGGACGCCGAGCGGCGTCACGAGCGTCGCGGAGAAGCAGAGCAGCGTCCAGACGCTTCGACGCCAGATCGCGGCCCGCTCGCTCACAAGGGCTTGCAGGACGCTGGCACAGAGTAGCGCCAGGCCGAACATGAAACCGGCATGGAGATTGGCCCAGACCACAAAAAGCGGCACGAGCCAACCCCAGCGGTCCCTGGTCAGCAGCCAGAGCACCAGCGTCGTCAGGAACAGCGTGAAAACCTGCGGACGCACCGACCACGTCCACGTGGCCGTCGAAAGAGCCAGTCCGGCGAGCAGGAGCCTGTCTGCAAATGGCCCCCGCATCAGGGACCAGATCAGCAGCCAGGCTGCGGTGATGAGCGCGGCGCAGAATGCCGTCAGCAAGGGAAGGCCGCCGGCCCAGTACACCGCGTAAAAGATGATCTGGGAGAGCCAGGAATGGTTCCAGAAGAACTGCCCGTACACCTGTCTCTTATACACATCTCCGAGCCCACG
>JBKPSY010000053.1:0-7751 GCA_046735235.1 Acidobacteriota bacterium
ATCCTGCCCGGTGTCGCGGTCACGGTGCACAACAGCGCGACCGGCATCGACCGCGTGATCCCCACCGACACGGCGGGCCGCTACCTTGCCGCGTCGCTGCCGCCCGGGCCCTATCGCATCCAGGCGCTTCTGCCGGGCTTCAAGACGGAGACGACCGACGTGGTCCTCGGCGTGGGGTCGACCGTGACCGCTGACTTCCAGCTGACGGTCGGCAAGGTCGCCGAGGAGATCCACGTCACCGGCGCCAGCCCCATCGTCGAGTCGACCACGATTTCCGTGGGCGCCGTCATCGACCAGCGCACCGTGCAGGAGGTGCCGCTCAACGGCCGCCACTTCGTCGACCTCGGTCTGCTCATCCCCGGCTCGGTGACGCCGCCGCAGAACGGGTTCCTCACCGCGCCGCTGCGCGGCCAGGGCTCCTTCGCGTTCAACACGGCCGGCAACCGCGAAGACACCGTCAACTTCATGGTGAACGGGATCAACCTGAACGACCTGGCTCAGAACCAGATCACGTTCCAGCCGTCGATCAACACGGTTTCGGAGTTCAAGGTCGACAACCAGACGTTCAGCGCGGAGTACGGCCGCAACTCCGGCGCGATCGTGAACATCGCGACGCGCTCCGGCACCAACCAACTCCACGGGGAGGCCTTCGAGTTCTTCCGCAACAACGTGTTCGACGCGCGCAACTTCTTCAACCAGGAGCCGGCGCGGAAGGCGCCGTTCAAGCGCAACCAGTTCGGCGTCTCGATGGGCGGTCCGATCGTGCTCAATCGCACGTTCTTTTTCGCGAGCTATGAGGGATTGCGCCAGCGCCAGGGCCTCGACATCAACAGCGGCGTGCTCACCAACGCCGAACGAGCCGCCGTGACCGATCCGGTCTCGAAGGCGCTGCTGCCGCTCATCCCGAAGGCGAACACGACCGGATCGCGCGGAGAAGGCCGCTTCGTCGGGGACGCCACGGCGCCCGTGGACATCGATCAGCTCACGGGCGACATCAGCCAGGTCATGGGCGAGAACGACACGCTGCACGGCTACTACGCGTTCCAGCGCGACAGCCGCGGAGAGCCGACGCTGCAGGGCAACACGGTACCCGACTTCGGCGACACGCGACAGTCGCATCGCCAGATTCTCACGATCAACGAAACGCACGTGGCCTCGCCGCGGCTCGTCAACGACTTTCGCATCGGCTTCAATCGCATCAAGATCGACTTCATGCCGAACGCGCTGCTGAATCCGGTGGATTACGGGATCGACAACGGCATCACCACGGACCTCGGGCTGCCGCAGATCTCGATTGCGGGCCTCGGCCTGAACTTTGGCGGCCCGTCAACGTTTCCGCAGGGCCGCGCAGACACCACGTACGTGCTCTCCGACACGGCGACGTATCTCTACAAGCAACATGCCATCAAGGTGGGCGGTGAGTTCCGCAGCTTCGGCACCAACGCGTACAACTCCGACATAGGCGCGTTCCAGTTCGGCACCGTCAGCGACTTCCAGCGCGGCATCGGCAACAACTTCGTGCAGACGCTCGGAGATCGGCCGAGCGACGTGACCCAGCGCGCGTTCAGCCTGTTCGTCCAGGATCAGCTCAAGCTGGCGAGCAATGTCACGTTCGAGGCCGGCGTGCGCTACGACCTCAACCTCGCGCCGTCGGACAGCATGGATCGCTTCGTCGTCTTCGACGCCGCATCCGGTTCGCTCGAGCGCATCGGCACGACCGGACGCGATCAGATCTATCCCAATGACAACGAGATCGTCCCGCGCTTCGGCATCGTGTGGGACCCGGGCCGCGACGGCCGCACGTCCGTGCGCGCCGCGTACGCGGTGATGGTCGATCAGCCTGTCACCAACGTCGTGACGCCCACTGCGTCGAACCCGCCGCTGGCGACGCCACTCACTTTCGCTGGCCCGATCCGGCTCGAGGACGCGCTCGAGACCGCGACCGCGGCCGGCCTCGCGCCGAGCTCCGTAAGTCCCGACTTCCAGGGCGGGCGCCTGCAGACCTGGAACGTCAACATCGAGCGCCAGCTGGGACGGCAGATGGGCGTGATGGTCGGCTACTTCGGGTCAAAGGGCGACCGACTGCGCATCTCGCGGAACATCAACCAGCCGGTGAACGGCGTGCGGCCGTTCCCGGTGCTGTCGGACGACAGCCCGATCATGCCAGGCGCGCCGCTCGGGAACATCATCGAGATCGACAGCATCGGCCTCTCGAGCTATCACGGCCTCTGGATTTCCGCGAACCAGCGCCTGACCTCGGGCCTCCAGTTCAGCGCGTCGTACACGCTCTCGAAGTCCCTGGACTACAACTCGCTGAACTCGCAGGGCGTCGTCGTCCAGGACAGCTACGACATCGCGAACAGCCGCGGGCTTTCGGACTACGACGCCAGGCACAGATTCGTCGCCAACGTCATCTACGAGCTCCCGTTCACGGGCAACGCTTTCGCGGAAGGCTGGCAGATCGCCGCCATCGTGCAGGCCCAGAGCGGCAACCCGCTCAACATCGTCACCAGCAGCGGTGCATTCAACGGCGTGGCCAACACACTCAGGCCCGATCTCGTCGGCTCTCCGGTGATCATCGGCGCGCCGTCGCAGTGGTTCGCCAACAGCGTCTGCGATCCGCGGATCCCAGGCTCGTGCACGTCGAGCTCCGTCTTCGCGCTGCCCGTCTCCAGGGGCGGCACGTTCCATTTCGGCGATCTCGGCCGGAACGTCGTGATCGGTCCCGGCTTCACGAACGTGGACTTCTCGCTGATCAAGCGGACGCCGCTCGGCACGAGTGCGCGGCTCGAGCTCAGACTGGAGGCCTTCAACCTGTTCAACCACCCGAACTTCGGCCAGCCAGGACGGATTGCCGCTGTCGGCAGCACCAGCTTCGGCGTGATCACGACGACGAGGTTTCCGACGGGCGACTCGGGTTCGGCGCGCCAGATTCAGCTGGCGGCGAAGGTGCTCTTCTAAGGTCCATGGGCGGATGGGTCCATGAGTCCATGGGGGTGCATGGGTTCATCCCGATGCCACCTATCAACCTATGGACCTATGGGCCCATGGACCCATGGACCCATGGACCCATCCGCCCATGAACCTGTCGTAGAGTGTCCGTACCTTGGGCACCCCAGCGACGCCGACCGACCTGATCGATCGCTACACCGCCGAGATCGCGCGGTATCTGCCGCCGGGCGCTCGCGCGGCGGTGACCGCCGACATCGGCGGGGAGCTGCGTGCACAGGTGCAAGCCACCGAAGCGCACAGCGGGCGCGCGATGAGCGAGGACGAGGTCGCCGCGCTGATACGTATGCGCGGCCATCCATACGTCCTCGCGCAGCCCTATCGCACGGGACGCTATCTTTTCATCGGCCCCAGCGTGCTGCCCCAGTACTGGCAGGCGTTGAGGACGACGCTGACGCTCGCGTTCCTGGCGATCGTCGTCCTGGGCGGCGTCCTGGCGGTCGGCGGCACGGCGCCTGCGGCGGTCGCCAGCTACGTGTCCGTCTTCCTGCGCCTCGCCTTCTACATCGTCATCGTCGTTACGGTCGCGTTCGCGGTGATCGACATCGTGCAGGGCCGGCTGCTGCTGAAACGCCCCTGGGATCCGCGCGGGCTGGCTGAGGCTGCGGCCGCGCCCCGCCAGTCGGGCGTCGGCAGCCTCGCCGACGTCGCAACGTCCGGGATATTCCTCGTCTGGTGGCTGGTCATCCCCCACTACCCCTGGACGCTGCTCGGCCCTGGCGCGCGCTTTTTCGAGTTCACCGACGGCTGGAACGCCGCGTACGGTCCGGTGACGGCATGCTTCGTCGCCACGCTGCTGGTTCACGTGGCTGGTGTGCTCCGGCCGCGATCGCAGTGGCTGGCGCGCTGGCGCACGGTGCTCGCCAACGGCGCCAGTCTGATCGGCACCAGTCTGCTCCTCGGTGCCGGCCGGCTGCTCGTGCCGGCATCTGGATCGCGCCTCGACGAGCCCACGACCGCGTTGATCGATCGCGCCGTCCGATGGTGCCTGGTCTGGACAATGATCGTCGCGTCCGTGCAGATGGTGAGGGCCGTCGTGCGGTCCAGACGGCGCGACGCCAGGGCCGGCTGAGGCGCGCGGTATAATGAGGGGTTGCTCTCATGATTACCGTCGCTGACGTCTCCATGCGGTTCGGCTCGAAGGTGCTCTTCGAGGACGTGACCACCACCTTCTCGGACGGCCGCCGCTACGGTCTCACGGGCCCGAACGGCGCCGGCAAGTCCACGTTCATGAAGCTGCTCACCGGCGAGCAGCCGCCCCAGAAAGGCACCGTCACACGCCCGCGGCGCCTGGGCGTGTTGCGGCAGGATCAGTTCGCCTTCGACAGCTTCCGCGTCATCGACACGGTTATCATGGGCAACCCGCGGCTCTGGGGCGCGCTCGAGGAGCGCGAGTTCCTGTACGCCAAGGCGTCCATGACCGACGCCGAGGGCATGCGCCTGGGCGAGCTCGAGGGCATCGTCGGCGAGGAGGACGGCTACTCAGCCGAAAGCGACGCGGCTATCCTGCTGCAGGGGCTCGACATTCCCGACGAGCTGCACGAACGTCGGATGTCGGAGCTGCAGGGCGGCCAGAAGGTCCGCGTGCTGCTCGCGCAGGCGCTGTTCGGCCATCCGCCGGCGCTGCTGCTCGACGAGCCGACGAACCACCTCGACCTCGACTCGATCCACTGGCTCGAGGACTTCCTCGTCCACTACGACGGCACGCTGATCGTCATCTCGCACGATCGGCACTTCCTGAACGAAGTGTGCACGCACATCGCCGACATCGACTACCAGACGATCATCACCTACACCGGCGGCTACGACGACATGGTGCTGGCGAAGACGCAGATCCGCTCGCGGATCGAATCCGACTACGCGCAGCGGGAGAAGAAGATCGCGCAGCTGAACGAGTTCATTCAGCGGTTCGGGTCTGGCACCCGCGCGAGCCAGGCGACGTCACGCCGGAAGGAAGTGGAGCGCCTCGAGACCACGGCCCTCGCGCGCTCGAACATCCAGCGGCCCTACATCCGGTTCGGCCAGAATCGTCCGTCCGGCCGCACGGTGATGGAGATCAAGGACGTCTCCAAGGCGTTCAGCGGGCACACGGTGATCCCGGACTTCGGCGGCGTGATCAATCGGGGCGAGAAGATCGTCCTCGTCGGGAGAAACGGCGCCGGCAAGACGACGATGCTGAAGACGCTGCTCGCCGATGCGCCGAACATGCCCGAGTCGCCGGGCGATCGGGACAGCGGATCGGTCCGGTGGGGACACGAAGTCTCGGTCGGCTATTTCCCGCAGGATCACACCGGTCTCATCCAGAAGGGGCTGACGATCGCGGCGTGGCTGCACCAGTTCGATCCGGACGCGTCGCGCCAGGACATCCACGGCCTGCTCGGGCAGATGCTCTTCAGCGGCGAGGAAGGCCTGAAGCCGACCGAGGCGCTGTCTGGCGGCGAAACGGCGCGGGTGCTCTTTTGCCGCATCATGCTGCAGAAACCGAACCTGCTCGTCCTCGACGAGCCGACGAACCACCTCGACCTCGAGTCCATCAACGCGCTGAATATCGCGCTGCAGAAGTTCGAGGGCACGATCCTGCTCGTCACCCACGACCAGGACGTCCTGGAGGAAGTCGGCACGCGCGTGTGGCACTTCGACGGCCACGCGGTGCACGACTTCAAGGGGACGTACGAAGAGTTCGAGGCGTCGACCAAACAGAGTTAGCGGCGGATTTGAAGCACACGGCGTTGGCGGGGCTGAAGCCCCGTCCTACTTTCGGGTGAACCGCATCGCGAACCCGCCGCGAGGCAGCAGCGGGATGTTCACGCGATCGGCGGGCCGCATCAGCGCCGACTCAGACACCACCTGCTTCGGCACGGCGCCGTCGCGCAGAATGACGGCGTCGTACTCGCCCGTCCCGAGGAACGACAGGTCGAGCGTGATGGTCTGTGCCTGGTCGGATCCGCTGAGCGCGCCGACCCACCACGTGGACCCGTTCCGGCGCGCCACGATCGCGAGCTTTCCCGGCTCCCCATCCACCAACGTCGTCTCGTCCCACGCGGCCGGCACGTCCGCGAGAAACTCCTTCGCGGCGTCGGGCAGGTCGCCGTACGCCGCGGGGCTGTCGGCGAAGTGCACCACGCCGGACTCGAACGCGACGCTCAGCGCGAGCTCGTGCGCGTTGCTGGTCCGGTGCGGGTACTTCGCGTCGCTCAACGTCACGGGCGTGTAGTCCATCGGCCCGACGACGTTGCGCGTGAAGACGAGGACGGTGTTGTGCCAGGCGCCCTGGGGCCCCATCCGTTCCGAGTACTTGTATTGCTCAGCGCCGAACACCGCCTCCATGCTCACCAGATTCGGCCACGTGCGGGACCACCCGCGCGGCAGCGTGCACCCGTGGAAGTCGATCAGCAGGTGGGCCGCCGCGGCGTCGCGCATCATGTCGTAGTAGAGCTGAATCAGGTTCTGCTTGTCGCTCTGCCAGAAGTCCACCTTGACGCCGGCGATGCCCAGCGCCGCGATTCGGGCGAATTCCGCCTTGCGCTTCTCCGGGTCGAACAGGCGGTCGCGCGGCCCCCACTCCGTCACCTCGTTGTGCGGACCGCCGGAGTTGTACCAGAGGAACAGTCCCACCTTGTGATCGCGGGCGTACGCCGCCTCACGTTCGATCGTGCCCTCGGGCGCGAGGTGCCAGTTCGCGTCGATGAGGGCGTACTCCCAGTGCATCGACGCCGACAGGTCGATCCACTGCTTCTGCGAGTCCTCGTGTGTCGACGCTTCCTCGTCCTTCCACCAGGCGAAGGAGGATCGTCCCGGATGGATCCAGCTGGTGTCGGCGATCTGGCTCGGCGCGCTGACGTCGGTGACGAGGGTCGACTCGACGATCGCCTTCAACGAGCCGCCGGCAATCACCACGCGCCACGGCGTACTCCACGGCAGCGTCGACACGGGCTCCACCTGTCCGGTGCCAAGGCCTTCATCCGCGTCAGGGAGCTTCACGCGATACGTGCCGGATTCGACGGCCGCGGCGAGCCGGGTGCCACCGTAACTCGGGTCCAGCCCAGCTTCCGTGATCAGGATCCAGTGGGCGTTGTCCGCCATGCGGAACAGCGCCGGATACGACCACCCTGCCGGATGAGGCGCCGCGGTGCCTGCGTCCACCTCCGAGAACATGTCTTCGTAGGCGGGCGTGTACTTCCCGGCCGGCGATTGCGGCAGGAGCCATCCGCGCGAGCCATGCGGAACGGTGAAGCCCGTCGCTTCGCTGGTGATGGTGTGCGGTGTCGCGGAGGTGTTTGGAAATACGTACCGAAACGCGAGGCCGTCGTCGAAGACGCGTACCTCGAGGTCGACCGGCTGTCCGGACGGCGACTGGAAGTGCAAGACACGGCTTGTCGCGGTCCTGCTGACGGAGCGCCTCTTGCCGAACGGCATCGTGTAGGAGACCGTCTGTGGACGCGGCGTGGAGACCGAGACGAGATGCAGGGTCGTGAAGGCGGCGTCCTGGCGTGTGAGGCCGAGCGGAGACCAGCCGAGAAGCTCGGAGGCGGGCGTCGCGTCCTGCCGCTCGAGGCGGTAGCGCCACGTGGCCGCCGACGGCGCGCCCGTGCCCGCAATCGACACCACCAGCGCCCCATCGGGCGAGGCGACCATCACCGGCCCGAGCGGTGCCGGTGCGCCGCTGCCTGTGCCGGCGCCGACACTTGCAAATACCGCTATCCCGAACGCTCCGACGACACGACGCATGCGCTCTCCGAGGG
>JBKPSY010000054.1:0-21097 GCA_046735235.1 Acidobacteriota bacterium
CTGTGTCTCTGTGACCGAATTCTCTGTGTCCTCCGCGTCTCCGCTGCGCCCTCGGCGTGCCCAGTGGCCAGCGGCAGCTAGGGTACCGTCAGCGGAACATCGCGCCCCGCAACGGCGACATTGCCAGCTTCGTCGGCGACCAGCAGCCGCAGGATGTAGTTCCCAGGAATCAGGCCTGCCGGATTCCACGGCGCATCCACGACACGGCCGCCCTCGAGCCGCGTGGTGACGTTGTAGCGGAAGCGCGTGCGGCCGCGGCGGTAGAACGGGATGCCGCTCCCTTTGGCGTACAGCGCGTGCGGGGCGTCGGGATCGCCGGGCAGGCGATCGAAGCTGATCGTCACGAGCGGCTGCTCGAAGCCGGGAACCGCCTCGCCGCGCTCCGTCAGGATCTGGTAGCCCAGGCGGTACACGCCGAGCCGCCGAGACGGCGCGTCGCCGTCCACGCGATCCCACGCCTCGACGACGATCCGAACCGGTCCCCGGACCGCGAGCCGGCCGCGGACGCGCTCTGTAAGTGGCCGATCGTCGAGGCCGTCAATCTCGACACCGCGCGGAGCGATCACGGGCGGAATGGTATCGACGAAGTTCGGCAGCCCCACGTCGAGTGCGTTGGCCTCCTCGCCGGCGGGGCCGATGCTCAGGTGCACATGCCGGAACCTGTTCACGGTGCCGATGATCTCGCCGGTCCGGACGTGCCAGCCACGCGCGACGCGTACGCGGTCTGGCTTGCCGCGCTCGTCGCGCAGGATGGCGATGCCGTTGTCGAGCGGGACATCGTGGCGATCGCGTCCGAGGCGTACGTGGACGTAGGTGACCGGGCCGATCGTCACGTACTCGTTCAGCGTGCCGACGTTACCCGCGGCGTTGATCTGGTCGACCCAGCCATCGCGCACGGCGAGCACGGGGTCGCCTTCTTCGCCGCGAACGTCGATCCCGGCATGGAATCGCTCGCGGCCGTCGCCGCCGGGATTGCCGCGCGCCTCGCCGACCGTGCCTGCGACTTCGTGCGGGCCGCCCTGAGGATCGAGCGGCCAAAGGATCGGGGTTTCGCCGAACCGAGCGACGTCGAATCCGGGGCGTAGCCCTGGCATGGACGGCGGCGTGACGTCGTTACGGCCCGGCGGCTCGAGCCGCCGAAGCATGCGGTTCCCGGCATCGGCCACGATCACCGCGCCGGCGTCGATCGCGACCAGGCCCGTCGGCGATCGAAAGCGCGCTTGCCCGCCAGGGCCGTCGAGGTATCCGCTGCCGGCGCCCGCGAAGAATCGTGCGACCCCATCCGGCTGGATCTCCACGATGCCGCGACGCTCAGCGACATACAGGCGGCCATCTGGAAATTCGACGAGGCCGACGGGCCGCGCGAGGAAGAACGGCGACCCGGCTGAGTCCACCGTGTGGACGGTCGTCACCTGACCGTCCGACGAAATGCGACGAACGAGGTCGTTGCCCGTGTCGGCCACGGTCACTCGGCCGTCGGCGCTGACGAAGATTCCGGTTGGGGTGTCGAAGCGGGCGGATGCTGCGGGTCCGTCGAGCAGCCCTGGCGTCCCATCGCCTGCCAGCGTGCGCACGGCCCCACCAGGCTCGACGCGTCGAATTCGATCGTTGCAGCTGTCAGCCACGAGCAGCGCGCCGACCCGATCGAGCGCGATGCCAATCGGGGCGTTGAATCGCGCAACCGCGCTCGTGCCGTCCTGAAAGCCGGCCGATCCGTCGCCGGCGATTGTCGTCACGGTGCCGTCTGGCGCGACGCGCCGGATGGCGTGGTTGCCGGTGTCGGCGACGTAGATGGTGGCGGCGCCATCAATCGCGACACCGGAGGGCATGTCGAACTCGGCGACGGCTCCCGGGCCGTCGCGGAAGCCGCGAATACCGCCGGCAATGGTCGAGAGCTGTCCAGAGGACGTCAGGCGCCGGATCGCATTGGACGCGCCGGCGTCGGCGACGACGAGATCGGCGCCGTGGACAGCAAGTGCGAACGGCTCCGAGAAGCGGCCCGAAATGCCCAGGCCGTCGAGTCGGCCGTCCACTCCTGTCCCGGCCTCGACGGTCACGATGGGCGTCCAGCCGGGAGCTGGCGGCAACGACGGTGTCTGACGGATGAGCGGCCAGAATTCCCAGGCCGACGCCCCAGCCAGCCCGGCCAGCAGGGCCAGGACAAAAGTCAATGCCACGAAGGGCCAACGACGCGTGTTCACCGTTCGCAGTATGCTGCTAAGCCGAGCTGGTCGGCCTCACGAAGCCGTCAAGGAGCAATCGACTGATGAGAGCATGTATCCGGGCCGGCGTAATTGTCGTTGCCGCCGCCGTTGCCTCCGTATATACCGCAGGGTCGCTCGACGCGCAGACCAAACCCAAGCCCGCGACTACCAAGAAGCCCGCAGCTGCTTCTGCGCCCACCAAACTGAGCTCAGAGATTGTCGCCAAGCCCTACACCGGTGACTTCGACGGCATGGTCAAGCGCCGGATCATCCGGGTGCTGACCCCCTACAGCAAGACAAGTTTCTTCATCGACAAGGGCGTGCAGCGAGGCACTGCCTACGAAGGCGCGGTCAAGCTGGAAGAGGTCATCAACAAGAAGCAGCGGACGACGATCGCCACGAAGATCCACGTCGTCGTCATTCCGACGTCGCGCGACGACCTCTATGACGCGCTCGTGAAGGGCCGAGGTGACATCATCATCGCCGGCATCACGGTAACGCCCGAGCGCGAGAAGCTCGTCGACTTCACGATTCCGACGCTAAAGGGCGTGGACGAGATCGTGGTGACGGGTCCCGGGGCGCCAGCCATCGCCAGCGTCGCCGACCTCTCGGGCAAGACCGTCGCGGTACGGGACAAGAGCATCCAGTTCGAGACCCTGCAGAAAGTCAACGACACGCTGAAGCAACAGGGCAAGGCGCCGGTGACGATCCGCACGGTGCCGACGTCGCTCGAGGACGAGGACATCCTCGAGATGTGCAACGCCGGCCTGCTGAAGATCGTGGTCGTCGACGACGTTCTGGCGAAGTTCTGGCAGCAGGTCCTGCCCAACATCACACCGCACCACGACGTCAAGGTCCGCGAGGACGGCGACTACGCGTGGGCCGTGCGCAAGGGCAGTCCGAAGCTCATCGCCGAGTTGAACCCGATCGTCAAGACGTACGGCCAGGGCACGGCGTTCGGCAACGTCATCCTGCGGAAGTATCTGCAGAACACGAAGTTCGTGAAGAGCGCGACTTCCGATGCCGAGATCAAGCGCTTCAAGGACCTTATTCAGATCTTCCAGAAGTACGGAAGCCAGTACAACATGGACTTCCTGCTGATGATGGCCCAGGGCTTCCAGGAGTCACGGCTCGACCAGACCGTGAAGAGCCAGGTCGGCGCGGTCGGCGTGATGCAGGTGATGCCGGCCACGGGCAAGGACATGAAGGTGGGGGACATCCACCAGCTCGATCCGAACATCAACGCCGGCGTCAAGTACATCCGGTTCATGATCGACCAGTACTACAAGGACGAGCCGATGGACGACCTGAACAAGGGACTCTTCGCGTTCGCGTCCTACAACGCGGGTCCGGCGCGCATCCGCGGGTTGCGCAAGTTGGCCGCGCAGCGCGGACTCAACCCGAACGTCTGGTTCAACAACGTCGAGCGCGTGGTGGCCGAGAAGATCGGACGCGAGACGACGACCTACGTGAGCAACATCTACAAGTACTACGTCGCATACACGCTGACGCTGCAAGAGATCAAAGAGAAGGAAAAGGCCGTCGGCGCGGCCAGCCAGTAGGCGGGATCGAATTCAGGCGCGCCGCTTCGAGACGGAGGGGCGCGCCTTTCTCACCGCGGGCGGAGCCGTTCCCTCCGACGCCCGCAGCTTCAGCGTCTCGGCGTGCGACATCGCGTTCGAGCGCCGCACGAAATCCAGGATCAGCGCCAGTTCCGAGTCCGAATAGCCGTCGAGCAGCGCGCGCGTGCCGTCCGAGATCCCCTGGAAGAGATCACGCATCCTGCACTCCACGGCGTCGTTCTTCACGATTTCCACGATGACTCGCCGGCGATCCCGGGGATCCGCGACGCGCCGCACCATGCCGCGTGACTCGAGCCGATCGACGACGCCGGTGATTGCGCCGGTCGTGAGGCCGGTCAACTCGGCCAGCCGTCCGGATGTCATCGCGCCGTTGCGGATGATCAGGTCCGCGCACTTGTGATCCGTCGGGTGCAGGCCCAACCGATCGGCGATGGCCTGATGAAACATGATCGCCCCCGTGCTCATCTGCCGGAATTCCAGGAAGAGGGCGGTCATCAGCGCCTCGCGAGTGGCCTTCCCGCGTGCGGCGGAACCGGATCTTGACATGCGGACGGGTATCCCCTTAGTCTCTTGATATCTTAGCAGATGAGATATCAAGATGCTGAACGAGTATAGCCCCGCCGCCGCGGGCCCCGCCGTTCCACTGCCAGCGCTGGCGGCGCCGACGTCGCGATACCGGAGCTCGGCGCCCGATCTCGTCGCGCGAGCGGCGCGAGGCGAGCCCCAGGCACTCGCGCGCCTCGTCGAAGAGCAGCGCGGCCGCATTGTCGCGCTGGCGCGGTTCTTCACCGGACGCGTCGAGGACGCCGAGGATCTCGCGCACGACATCCTGCTGCGTCTCGTGCAGGCGCTGCCGCGCCTCGGCGCAACGGAGACGTTCGACGTATGGGTCTATCGGCTGAGTCGGAACCGTTGTGTCGATCATTTTCGCCGCCGGCGGATGGAAGCGGGCTGGCCGCCGCACGGCGAGCCGGAATCGGTGATGTGGCGACCGGCGTCGGTGCCGGCCGACGAGGCGCTCGAGGCGTCGCAGGACTCCATCCGCCTGCGCACCGCGATCCGGGCGTTGCCGCCGGTGTGGCGCCAGGCGGTCGTCCTGCGCGACCTTCACGGGCTGCCCTATGAGGACGTTGCCGAGCGCCTGCGCCTGCCGATTGGGACGGTGAAATCGCGGATCAATCGCGGCCGGGCACGCCTGGCGGCGGCGCTGTCGGGTCGGGACCTCAGAACGAGTAGCCCACGGAAAGCGTGATCCCGAAGTCGTTCTTCTTCTGCGCCTCCGTGGGCGGCGCACCGTCGTAGCTGTCGAAGCCGCTGACGTTCCAGTAGAAGTCCTTGAACAGCTCCCGCTTGAGGCTCGTGCTGAACTCGATGCGAGCCCGAGCGCGGGTTCCGACGTTGTAGTACGAAATCACCGTGCTCGAGAAATCGATCGACGAGCTGGCCGGCGAGAACCATTCCCAGTCACCGCCGGCCAGGACTTCAAACGAGCTCTCCGCCGCCGAGCCGGCGTAATGCTCGAGCGTGTAACCGCCGCCCGTGAACAGCGAGAACGTGGTGTGGTTGCTCTGCGTGAGGTACCGCCCGACGATCGCGCCGAGCACGGAACGTAAATCGAGGTCGAGCGATTCGTCCTGCAGGAACTGACCGACCCCTCCCGTGAACCAGCGATTCTTCAGGAACCGCTGCGAGCTCAGGTTCAGGTTGTTGCGCGTCTGGCTGTTGGCTTCGAGTTTGGTGAGCTGCGACGACAGCGAGGCTCGGTTCAGGAAGGCCCTCTTCCGGTACTCGACCGACGTGTTCAGCGTCCACTGGGTCTGCTCGCTCGCGGACGTGAAGTTGAAGCCGGCGTCGAGGTTGCCGTCGAGGCGGGACCAGAAACTGGCGCCGAGCGGCGTGAGCCGGACGATGTCCAGCAGCACGAGGTCGGTTGGAGTGCCGAGCAGTCCGCGCACCAGTACGTGGCTTCGCACGCCCTCGACGAGCGCTCCGTAGTAACGCCGCCCGTCGGTCACTTCGATCTCATAGGACCGGCTGCTCTGCAGCCCGACGACGTCGCCCCAATCCACGTTCGGCGTGCCGAGGGCGTCGGTCTTCACGGTGAGCCGGCCGCGAGACATGGTCTTGATCTCGACGGTGAGCCGGTCGCCGTTGTTCAGGACGACGATGTCCGTCTTGGGCGCGGCATACGCTGCGCAGCCACCCAGGACGACGAGCACAACAGCGAGGGGAAGGACTACTTTCAGTCGCCCGGACATTCGCACGGCTCTAGCGGCTGCCGGGCTCCACGGCCGCCTGATCCCACCACTTCGACAACCCGGCACGCGGCGGCTGCGGCTGGTTCGAGTAGTGGGACACGTCGTTGAACAGCATCAGGCGGGAGCGCACGGGATCCTTGAAGTCGATCACGTTGAGGCAGGCCGGCGCCTGATCCAGCCGATCGCGATAGCCGCGCGCGTCGAAGCCGAGCAGGCTCGAAATCACCAGCCGGATCGTCGCCTTGTGCGAGACGACGAGAATCTGCTGGCCTTCGTGCGACTCGACGATCGCGCGGATGACCGGCAGCGCCCGCGCCATGACATCCACGCCGCACTCGCCGCCGGCCGGCGCCACGATGAACGGATCCTCCTCCCACCGGAGGTACTCGTCGTGGTACCGCGTCTCCACATCCTGCCGCGTCAATCCTTCCCATCGTCCGTGATCGATCTCGCGCAACCCCGGGCGAGTGACCGGATCGACGCGATGCGGCTCCGCCAGGATCGATGCGGTCTCGATCGTGCGGCGCATCGGCGAGCAGTAGACGGCCGCGATGGGTTCGTTGCGCAGGCGCTCCGCGAGCGCCGCGGCCTGGCCCCGGCCCTCGTCGGACAGCGCCACGTCGGTCGATCCGGCGAAGCGATCCTCGGCGCTGAGCGTCGTGGCACCGTGTCGGACGAGGAAAAGGCGCGTGGCCATCGAGTCCGGCTATTCTATCCCCCACTCGATTTCGGGGAGTTTGTTGATGAACCTTTCCGTACTCGCCAGCACGCTGGCGCTGACAGGGGTCCTGGGGATGGCGACGATGGGGCATGCGCAGACACCGGGCGTCACGCACACCAGCGCACCGGATGTGAACGTGCTCTTCGCCAAGCCCGGCGGTGGCACGGTGGCCGACGACCCGCACTACAAGGTGATGGTGTCCACGCGTACCGGTGGCGGCGAGGCCGAGCAGCACGCGCGCGAGATCGACATCTTCTACATCGTCGAAGGCTCGGCGACGTTCGTCACCGGCGGCACGATCGTCGGCGCGCACGAGACAGCTCCGGACCAGACACGCGGGACGGGCCTCGAGGGCGGGGTCGAACAGACGCTGTCGGCCGGCGACGTCGTGACGATCGACGCGGGGGTGCCGCACTGGTTCAAGGCGGTGGACGGCCGCGTGCGGTACTTCGTCGTGAAGGTGAAGCGCTAGGGGAGTTGCACGGAAATCGCGCTACGGCCGAGCTTTGCGGACCGTTTCGCTGCCGCTCCGGCCCATTGACGGTGGTTTCCGTGCAGGCCCTCTGGAGTTCCTCCCGATAATCGAGCTCAGGCATGGTCCTTCGCCTGGTGCCTCTCGTCGTCGGGCCGGCGATTCTGCTGCCGCTGGCGGCCTTCGCGTACCGCCGCCGCCAGGTGCGCGGGGCCGCGTGGTACGCCGCGCTGCTTGCGGCGATCGCCGTCTGGAGCGGATGCTACGCCGCCGAGCTGTGGTCGGCGAGCCTGCCGCTGAAGACCGTCTATCTCGATCTCAAATACATCGGCATCACGGCACTCCCCGTCGCATGGGTCGGGTTCATCCTCGACTTCGTCGCCAGTGATCGCGACTTCATCAAGGCCGTGACGGCGCGGATGGCGTTCGCAGCCCTCGTCACGCTCATCGCCGCGTGGACGAACCCATGGCACGAGCTCTTCTGGGGCCACATCACGGTGCAGCCGCTCGGCGAGCTGTCGCTGATGATCGGGCGCGGGCCGCTGTTCTGGCTCAACGTCACCTATACCTACGCGGTGCTGTGGAGCGGGATCGCCATCCTGATCCGGCAGGCGATTCGATCGCCGTACCTGTATCGCAAGCGCGCCGCGATCCTGATCGCCGCGACGGTGCTGCCGTGGCTGGGCAACGTCGCGTTCATGTCGAGGCTCGAGGGGCCGTCGAACATCGATTTGACGCCGTTCCTCTTCGCGTGCACGGGCGTGCTCGCGGCCATCGCCGTGTTCCGCTATCGCGTGCTCGATCCGATACCCACCCTCGGCGACGCGCGAATCGAGGTGATCGGCGACGGCCTGCTGATCGCGGATGCGTCCGGACGGATTGCCGATCTCAATCGCGCCGCCGAATCACAGATTCGCCGGTCCCGCGCGGCCGTCGCAGGGGTGCCGCTCGCCGACGTGCTTCCCGGGCTGCCGCCTCTCGAGAACCGGGAGGCGCGCCTCGACGTCACGCTGGAAAGCTCGCGCGGCTCGCTTCTGTATGACGTGCGCGTCTCACCCGTGCGCAGCTATCGCGATCGCCTGACGGGCTTCGTCGTGCTGCTCACGGACGTCACCGAGCGCCGGCGGCTGGAGGCCGAGCTTCGCGAGGCGCAGAAGATGGAGGCGGTCGGCAAGCTCGCAGCCGGCGTCGCCCACGACTTCAACAACCTGCTGACGTCGATCATCGGCTACGCGACGCTGGCGGAGGACGACGCGGCGCCCGGAAGCCCGTCGAAGCAGTGGCTGTCGCAGATCCGTCGATCGGCGGAGCATGCCGCGCTCATCACCCGTCAGCTGCTCGCGTTCGGCCGACGGCAGATCCTTCATCCGGTCGTGCTCGATCTGAACCGCGCAGTCAGCGACCTTCAAAAAGTGCTGCGACGGTTGGCCGGCGATCGGGTGCGTTTCACGGCGTCGCTCGCGGTCGATGTGCCCCGCGTGCGAGCGGACGTCGCGCAGATCCAGCAAGTGCTCATCAACCTCGTCGTCAATGCCTCCGAGGCGATGCCGGCCGAGGGCCAGCTGACGATCAGTACGTCCCGCCGCCAGGTGGACGACCCGAAGAGCCTGCCGCCGACAGTGGAGCTCGGCGCCGGCTGCTACGCGGCCCTCACCGTGAGCGACACGGGGCACGGCATCGACTCGCAGACCCTGGAACATATCTTCGAGCCGTTCTTCACCACCAAGGCCTTCGGCCAGGGCAGCGGCCTCGGCCTCTCGACGGTGTACGGCATCGTCAAGCAGAGCGGCGGCGATATCGTGGTGGAGTCGTCGGCGCAGGGGACGTCGTTCACCGTCCTGTTGCCTGCGGCCGAGCAGGACCTCACGGCGACCTGACCGGCGCGACGCGCTTTCGTGCCCGGCGCGAGTACACTGCCGCCATGGATCTCCTGGCCGCCGTGCAGGGCTGCACGTTCGACGACTTCCTGCTGGCTCCGCAGCTGAGCGTCGTCGACCGACGCGATCCGCAGACGATCGACCTCAGCTGCCAGCTGACGCCGACGCTGACACTCCGGCGGCCGATTGTCTCGGCCAACATGGACACGGTGACGCGCGCCGAGATGGCGATAGTCATGGCCGAAGAAGGAGGGATCGGCATCATCGACCGCGGCTTCCGGCCTGGCGACATCGAACCGCAGGTCCGTGAAGCGCTGAAGGTCAAGCGCCGGCAACACGGCGTCATCCCCGATCCGCTGACCATCGCGCCAGAGGCGCTGCTCGAGGAAGCCGCGCTGGCCATGCAGCGCTCCCGCGTCGGCACGCTCGTGGTCGTGGACGCCAATGGACGGCTGAAGGGCCTGTTGACCGAGCGCGACCTGCGCTTCGTCAACCACCCGGAGCAGACCGTCGCGAGCCGGATGACGCCCCGCGACGGGCTCGTCACGCGCCGCGGCCCCGCCACGCTCGAGGCCGCGGCCTCGTTGATGGCCGAGCACAAAATCAAGAAGCTGCCGATCGTCGACGACGACGACCGATTGGTGGGATTGATGACGTCGCGCGACATCGTCCGGCAGCAGCGGCAGCCATTTGCGACGCGAGATGCGCAGGGACGGCTTCGTGTCGGCGCAGCCATCGGTGCCCGCGGCGATTTCGTGGAGCGCGCGTCGGAGTTGTTGAAGGCCGGCGTGGATGTGCTCGTCATCGACATCGCGCACGGCCATTCCGGAGTCATGGAGCGCGCGCTCTCGGACGTGCGAAAGCGCTTCCCGGAAGCGGAGGTGATCGCCGGCAACGTCGCGACCGCCGACGGCGCCCGGTTCCTGGCCGAGCGCGGCGCGAGCGCGGTGAAGGTCGGCATCGGGCCCGGCGGCGGCTGTACGACCCGCATGACCACGAACTTCGGCGTTCCTCAGCTGCAGGCGATCGTCGAATGTCGGCGCGCGCTGCCGGAGGGGATTCCCCTGATTGCCGACGGCGGCATCAAGCGCCACGGCGCGGTCGCACTGGCCCTCGCCTGCGGAGGCGACACGGTGATGCTCGGCAGCGCCTTTGCGGGCACGACAGAGGCGCCCGGCGAAGTGGTCCAGAAATCGGTCCTGCTGCCGGAGTCACAGCGCGCGGTGAAGGTGCCGTTCAAGGTGCTGCGCGGGATGGCGTCGATCGACGCCATCAAGGACCGCCTCGACGTAGAGGATGCCAGTGCGGTAGATCTGCAGGCGATCGGCGCCGAGGGTATGGAGGTCAGCGTGCCCCTGCGCGGATCGGCGCGGCCGGTGTTCCAGGAGATGATCAAGCATCTCTGTTCGTCGATCAGCTACGGCGGAGCCGAGAGTCTCGCCGACCTGAAGGCGCGCTTCGTGGCCGATCCTGCACGATATCTGATCCGGCTCACCGAGTCCGCTCGCCGCGAGTCGTACGAACGCTAGGCCCGTGCGACTCGCCGCGTCTCCGGCGCTGCTCTTCCTCCACGCAGTTGCCGGCATGTTCATCTTCTGCCTCGTGCTCGCGCTGCCCGGCACGCTCTTCGGCATGCCGGCGTGGACTGACGCCGTCCACTGTGACGTGGCGGCACAGGCAAACCTGCTCGCCGTGTTCTTTCTCGGACAGTTGGTCTGCACGGCTGTCGCCGGCAACCTCGTCGATCGGTTTGGCCCCGACCGCGTGATCGTGGGCGGGACGTTCGGGCTGTCTCTCGGCTTCCTCGTGCTGGCCCAGGCCGCCGGGCAGGGCAGCGCGGCCGCCGGCATCGCGCTGCTGGCGGCCGGAGGGTCGGCCATCAACGCGGGCAGCAACACGCTGGTGTCGGTGACATTTGGCGAGCGCCGCGGGCCGATGCTGAACCTCATGGGCCTGTTTGGCGCCGTCGGCGCGTTCGTGACGCCGTTCGTCATGCAGGCGGGCGCGCTCCCGGTCGTCGAGCGGCTGTACGTCCTTGCCGGCGTGAGCGCCCTCATTTCGGTCGCGCCCCTTGCCTTCGAGGACTCGCCATGGACGCCGACGGGCGTCTCGTTGGGCGCCATGCTCTCGCTCGCCCGGGACCGAGCGCTCGTCGCGATCATCGTGCTGACGGCTATCGAGTTCGGCGTGGAGGCCGTCATGGCGGGCTGGAGCGCTGCGTACGCGCTGGCCGTGATGCCGACGGTCTCAGGGGGGACCGTCGTCGCGGCATACTGGGGCGGCCTTGCGGCGGGTCGAGCGCTGGGCCCGCTCGTACTGCGCGTGCGCTCGAAGCCGACGACAATCGCGATCGGCGCGCTCCTCGCGCTGACGGGCTGCGCGATCATCGCCAGCGCCGGTTCGGCGACGGCGCTGCTGGCGGGCTCGGCCATCGCCGGAATCGCCGTGGGACCGATGGCGCCGACGTTGATATCCGTGGCTGGCGACCGTTACCCGAAGCGGACGGGTCTCGCGATTGGCGCTGTCATCGCTCTCGGGCAGATCGGCGGCGTCACCCTGCCGTGGATCACAGGGCGCACGGCGATCGCCGCAGGCTTCCGCGGCGCTATGCTTGTCCCGATGGTTGCCTCGCTCGCGATTCTCATCGGCGCGGTGAACTTGCGCGTTCGACACGGCCGATGATTCTCTTCGACCTGGACGGCACGCTCGTCGACACGACCGAGCTGATCCTGCGGTCGTTCCGTCACGCCTTCGATCGCCACCTGCCCGGGAAGCTCCCGCCGCGCGAGGACATCGTCGCGACATTCGGCACGTCGCTGCCGGGTGTCCTCAACGAGATGGCCGCCGCGGGCGGACACGAGGCGCCGGAACAGATGGGCGCCGAGCTGCTGACGACGTATCGCGAGTTCCAGCACCAGCATCACGACACGCTCGTGCAGCCGTTTCCGGGGATTCCCGAAATGCTGACCGCCCTCAAGGCGGACGGCCATCGGCTGGGCCTCGTCACGAGCAAGATGGAAGGCTTCGCGCGCCGCGGCCTTCGGCTCGTCGGCCTCGAGTCGTTTCTCGAGGTCATGGTGTTTCACGACGACACCGAGCGGCACAAGCCGGATCCGGAGCCGCTCCTGTTCGCGGCCGCCCGCGCCGGCGAGCGTCCCGAGGACGTGATCTACGTCGGCGACTCGACGCATGACGTCGTCGCCGGACGCGCGGCAGGCATGCAAACGGTCGCGGTGCTGTGGGGGCCCTTTGAGCCTGAGGTGCTGGCCGAGGTGAAGCCGGACTTCACCATTGCCACGCCTGCGGAATTGCCGCCTCTCGTGGCGAGACTGCGCCGGCCCTCACGTACGTAGGGCGCAACTTCAGTTGCGCCGAGGCATGGCCGAACTGAAGTTCGGTCCTACGATCGATCGGTCCCGCGGTCGCTTTCTCCGAGACGAGCCACCACGATTCGATCGAGATCCCAAAGCAGGCCTTCCCGCGGCGAGTACGGGCCCGGCGCGTAGCCACGCGACGAGATGCCCAGCTGCGACAGCTCCGACACGTGCCAGTCTTCGCGGTTCGTGTCGTCCCAGAAATCAATCGCGTCGGCCGGATCGAACGCCGGGTGCTCGAACTCGCTCGGATGGAAGTGCCACTCGCACCAGATCTCGGTGCGTCCAGGCTCGCGCGGCCAGAGCGTGTGCGACATCACGTAATCGGGATGCAGGCTGAGGAGCAGATTCGGCAGCAGCGCGTAGTAATAGACGTGCCGCTGTTCCTCGACGCCGAGTCCTGGCAGCATCTGGCGCCGCAGCCGACCGTCGCGGCTCATCGTTCCCACTTCGGGCCGCAGCTCCATGCGTCCGCCGAGCCAGGTAGGCGTCGACGGATCGTTGTCGCCCGTCATGTAGTGCGATAACCGTTGCAGCGCGGGGTGGATGATGGGGCAGTGAAGGCACTCGGAGTAGTTCTGGATCACGAGCTTCCAGTTGGCCTTCACATCGTAGGTCACGCGATACGCGCGCTTGAGGCCGTCCATCTGCCACGGCGCAAACTTCGGCGCGAGCGCGCCAATCTGCTCGCTCAGCGGCCGCGGCGGCGTCGCCAGCGTCACGAACACGAAGCCTGCCCACGAGCCGACCGCGACCGCACCCAGTCGGTAGTCTTCGCATCGGAAGTCGGGCGAATCATCCATGTGCGGCGCGGCGACGAGCCGTCCGTCGAGCGCGTACGTCCACGCGTGATACGGGCACTGGATTCGGCCGGTGAACTTGCCCTTCTCTTCGGCGCAGAGACGCGTGCCGCGGTGACGGCAGACGTTGTAAAACGCCCGGAGCGCTCCCGATTCGTCGCGCGTCACGATCACGCTTTCGCCCGCGACCTCACGGACGACGAAGTCGCCCGGCTTCGCGATGTCTTCATCGCGCGCCACCGTGACCCACATGTCCGCGTGGAAGCGTTCACGCTCGCGCGAGAACAGCGCGGGATCCGTGTAGTAGCGGGCAGGCAGCGTCGTCTTCGTGTCGGTCATTCGGAGAGTGCCCGATCGATGAGCTCGAGCGTCCTGGCGATGTCGCCGGACGTGTGCGCGAGCGACAGGTGATAGCGATGCACGGGCGCATTGTAGAGGCCCGCGGTGAGGAGCCGATAGTCGAGCGCGCGCCGCGCGACCAGATCCGACGCCCACACGTCCCGTGACGACCGGATTGGCGACGACGTGAAATAGAAGTCGAGCACCGAGCCTGTGCCGGCGATGCTCATCGCGATGCCGCGTCTCCGTCCGATCTCCCGGAGGCCTTCTCGCAACGATTCGGCCAGCCCGTCGAGGCGCTCGAGAGTGCCAGGTTCCTCGAGCAGGTTCAGCGTCGCCAGGCCGGCCGCGACGGCGATTGGCGTGCCGTTGTATGTGCCGCCGTGGAACACGTATGGCCGCCCGGCTTCCGCGTCCGAGCGGCTTGCGCGCGGCGCGGTCAGCGTCATCAGGTCACGGCGTCCAACCAGTGCGCCGAGCGGCAGTCCGCCGCCGATGGCCTTTCCAAGCGTCGTCAGATCGGGCGTGACGGCGTAGAGCGCCTGCGCGCCGCCGAGGCCGACACGAGGCCACGCGACGACTTCGTCGAACACCAGCACCGCGCCGTGACGCGTGGTGAGGTCGCGCAGCCCCTGCAGGAACGAGCGCTCCGGATGGATGACGCCACGCGAGACTGGCTCGACGATGACGGCCGCGATGTCCTGGCTCGCCTCGAAAGCCGAGCGCACGGCGTCGAGATCGCCGAACGGCACGACGATCGTCTGGTCGGCGGTCGCGCCGGGGATGCCGTCGGTCGCGGGCTTCGGCGGCAGCGGCTGATCCAGGTTCCACAGCACGTGATCGTGGACGCCGTGGTAGTGGCCCTCGAACTTGATCACGCGCGCCCGACCTGTCGCCCCGCGCGCGACACGCAGCGCGTGCAGTGTCGCCTCGGTGCCGGAGCTCGTGAAGCGCGTCATCTCGGCCGACGGCACCAGCGCGGCGATCCGCTCGGCGAGGCGCAGTTCGAGATCGCCAGGCGCGCCGAAGAGCGTGGTCCCCGCACGGGCCAGCTCCGACTTCACCGCCGCCATGACCCGCGGATGTCCGTGGCCGCAGATCAACGGCCCGAATGCCAGGCAGTAGTCGATGTACTCGCGACCGTCGATGTCGACGACGCGCGACCCCTCGGCGCGCGTCAGGTAGACGGGATACGGCGGGAAGAACTTGACGTTCGACGTGACACCCGCCGGCAGCCGCGTCGATGCCTTGCGATACAGCGCGGCGGATCCGGGCGTCGCCGAGCGGTAGGCATCGACGGCGCGATCGAGCGCCTCACGAGCGGCGGAGTGGCCGACGGTCACGACACTGGATCGTACTGTCCAGCCGCGCGGGTCTGCAACTGTCCCACCCTCATCGCGCCGTTGAGATACGCCACCAGCGGCGCAATCGCACGGAACGTTTTCAGCAGCGCCGGCCAGAACTCCGCTTTCGTCATCAGCTCGGGCGGCCACTGCTGAAACCCGAGGAACTGCTTGTGTTTCAGGTAGCCGGCCGCAGGGTGGTCGGACCGAAACCCGCGCGGCACTCGCTTAAGCGTCTCGCCGTGCAGCCCGCCAATCGCCCGCAGCGGCCGCGCCGTTGCCACGGCATGAAAGCCTTCGTAGTCACCCGCGATTGTGCTGCGGATGCGATGAAGCGCCGGCGGCTCTGGCATGTAAACGCCGCCTCCAGCCCAGACCCAGCCCTCCGAAATCTCGAAGTAGAACCCCGCCGAGGTGTGGCGGTTGCCGCGACGATGAGGAAAAACCGCCGCGGCGTTCGTCTTCAGCGGACGCTTGTCGGCGCTGAACCGCGTGTCGCGCCAGATCCGATAGAGGCTCTTCTTCGGATCCGCCATCAGATCGGGCGCGAACGCGCGAAACTCACGCCCCAGGCGTTCGATGACCAGCACCATCGGTGCCTTGACATGCAGGTCGTAATCGTCGCGATGCGCCTGAAACCATTCGCGATCGTTGTTGCGCTTCAAGGCGCGAAGAAACGTCAGGGTCTTCTGCGTAAACGGCGCCTGTTCGGCCACGGTCTCTCCTGAATCCTTATGGCATGATACGGCGATGCAGCACTCCAGAGCGACTTACGACGACGCGCGGCTGATCATGACGCTGTACGAATCGCGGCGCGAGCCGCGGTTGCGCGACGCGCGCAAGTGGTTCTCGGCCAACTTCAAGCCGAAGACCGCGGCCGACATCGCGACGCTCTGCCCGCCGGGGTCTGAAGAGAACGCGTCGTATCGGATGGTGCTGACGTACTGGGAGATGGTCGCCTCGTTCATCACCGGCGGCGTGCTGAACAAGGAGTTGTTCTTCCAGAGCGGCCGCGAGCTGCTGCTCGTGTGGGAGCGGATTCGGGACGTGCTGCCGGGCATCCGCGAGCAGCACAAAGACGCGCTCTACTACGGCAACCTCGAGGCGGTCGCCCGCGAGTTCATCGAGTACTGGGAACGGCGCACGCCCGGTGCGTACCAGGCGTTCTCGGCTCGCGTCCGCGGCTGACGTGTCAGCTGGTCTCTTCGGCCAGCAGCCGCGCCAGGCCCATCACGGTCAGCGGTGAGCTGCCCTCAGCCTTGTTGTTCACCAGCAGGAACGCATCTCGATCCATCGCCGCGACGCGCCGCGCAATCGACACCGCCTGCGCGCGCATCGTGCCGTCCTCGGCGACGATCCGGTTGAACGGCCGGAACCGGGTGCGCTGATCGTCGTACCACGTGCCCGGCGCGAGCAGGAGACGCACAACCGCGAACGGCAGCGACTCGGGCGGGACGATCGCCGTCTGGTCGCCCGGCATCGGCATCGCGCTCCAGTAGTTGTAGACGTGCCCGGCGCCATGCGTGGCCAGGACGCGCGCGTAGTCCGGCGTGAGGAAGTGGCGGTTCCTGATCTCCACCGCGTATCGAAACCGTGGGGGCAGCGCGCCGAGGAGGCGATCGAGGGCTCCCACGAACATGCGGCTGTCGATTCCGGCGGCTGCGCGCACCGGCGGGAACTCGAGGATGAACGGCCCCGCGTGCGTGGCGAATGAACGCTCGAAGGGCGCGAGCAATTCGTCGATCAGCCGCGGCGCCGACATGAACTCCGGGTTCGCGCCGCCGTCGCGACCCGGCAGCTCCGCCGACGTCACCAGCGCGGGCGCTTTCGCGCACGCCAGAAAGCCCGCGGGCAGCTGCGAGCCGTAGCGTCGGAGATCCTCGTCGGGAATGGGCGCGTAGTAGCTGCGATCGATGCCGACGGTGCGGAGGAGCGGATGCTGGGCGTACTCGCGCAATCCCTCGCGCGCCAGCGACGTCTCGGTGGCGCCACGCGAATAGACGAGGCCCTTCCAGCCGGGGAAGCTCCAGGAGCTCGTGCCGAACCGGACGCGAGACGGAATGCGCCGCGCGAGATCGGCGGCCTCGCGATGGACGGCCGCGAGCGCCTCGGCGGCGGGATCGAGAGCGGCCGCGGCGCGCTCGGGATGGGCGTCCCCGAAGAGATCGAGTTGCGGAGACATACGAAGCCGTGGTGACCGGGATGGCCGGTGCTAGTCGGTCTGCGGCTTCGCGGCGCGATCGAAGACGACGCGGCCGTCGAAGATCGTGACGGCCACCTGCGTGTCGAGAACCTTGGCCGCGTCAGGCCCGAAGAGCGCGGCCGACAGGATAATCACGTCCGCAAGCATGCCGGGCTTCAGCGTGCCCTTCCGCTGCTCGTCGAACGACGCCCAGGCGCCGCCAGCCGTGTAGGCCCGCAGGGCATCGGCAAGGGAGATCTTCTCGTTCGGAATCCAGCCGCCTTCCGGCTCGCCGTTCGGCGACGTCCTCGTCGTGGCGACATGCAGCCCGAAGCGGGGATCCAGCGATACCACGGGCCAGTCGCTGCCGAACGCGACGTGCGCGCCGGCGCCGAGCAGACTCCCGTACATCCAGCCTCGCGAGGCACGCTCGTCGCCGAGCGTCGTCTTCCAGACGGTGATCAGATCGGGCGCCGGGTCGCCGTGGTCCGGTTGCATCGAAGCCACGACGCCAATCGAAGCGAACCGCGGCAGGTCCGCCGGGTCCAGTGTCTCGATGTGCTCGATGCGGTGACGCCGTCCGCGGTCGGACGCCGGGTTCACCTGCGCGGCGTGCTGATAGGCGTCGAGCGTCATCCGGATCGCGCGGTCTCCGATCGCGTGCGCGAAGACCTGCCAGCCCCGCGCGTCGAGACTCGTGACGATACGCGTGAGCTGCTCAGGCGTGAACGCCGGGATGCCGGCAATCTTGCTCGTGGCGTACGGCGCCAGCATTGCCGCCGTCTGCGATTCGACGACGCCGTCAACGAAGAGCTTCACGGCGCCCGCCTTCAGCAGCGGATCGTCCGGGAACTGCCTGCGAACGGCGTCGAATCCGTCGAGATCCGCCGTCGTCAGGCTCGACGTGCCTGAGAGCGCCTGGTAGACGCGCAGTTCGAGCTCGCCGTTTCTCCGCAGCGTGTCGTACAGACCGAAGTCCTCTGCCGTGCCGCTCGCGTTCTGGACGCTCGTGACGCCGAAGGTATGCGCCAGCGCGATCGCGTCGCGAATCGCCTGCAGCTTCTCGTCGCGCGTCGGTTGAGGCCCCACGGAGTCGACGAGATCCATCGCCGACTCGACGAGCGCGCCCGTAGGCTCGCCGGTGCGCGCGTCCTTCACGATGCTGCCGTGCGGCGGGTTCTTCGTGCGCCGCGTGATGTGCGCCGCCGCCAGCGCCTTGGAGTTCGCCCAGCCGGTGTGGCCGTCGTACGCCTCGAGATAGACCGGGCGATCGGGCACGAGCTGATCGAGCAGCTGGCGCGTCGGCAGACCCGAGAACGGCTCGTAGTACCAGCCACGCCCGCGAATCCACGGACGATCGGGGTGCGCGCCTGCGTACGTGCGAATCGCGTCCTTGATCGCGTCGAGCGACTTCGCGTCGATCAGGTCGAGTTGCGACATCGCAAGCCCGCCGCTCAGCAGATGCGCGTGACTGTCATTGAACCCGGGGAGCACGGTCGCGCCATGCGCGTCCAGCGTCAGCGTGTGGGGACGACGCAGCCGCTTGATGTCACGGTTCGAGCCGACCTTGAGGATCTTGTCGGCGCGGATGGCGATCGCTTCCGCCAACTCGCCACCGGGTCCGCCCGTGAAGACCTGGGCGTTGGTGATAATCAGATCGACGGGGCCGTCCTCGTCGGCACGCTCGGCCCCGACCATGTACCCCGCGATAAGGGTACCGACGACGATGAGAACGACAATGAAGGTCGTGACCCGGGATGCCATGCCTGTTCCACCGTCGAACGGTCGCCGTGCGGGAGCCGGGGCGGCATCTTAACACGCCGAATCGCGTGTAATGTGGACCAACTGATGACCCCGGAAACCTCCGCGACACGCCTCAGGATTGCCGTGGTCGGCGCCGGCGCAGTGGGCGGCTACTACGGGGCGATGCTGGCACGAGCCGGCCATGACGTCGGCTTCGTCGCCCGCGGCGCGCACGGCCAGGCGATTCGCGGCAACGGCCTGACGATTCGGCGATTCGACGGCGAGTTCACGGTGAAGGCCGCGGCCACGCCGAACCCGGTTGAGCTCGGCCCCGCCGACCTGGTGCTGCTGGCCGTGAAGAACTACGACAACGATACCGCGCTGCCGCTGCTGCGGCCACTCGTTGAGTCCGGCACGACCGTGCTCACGCTGCAGAACGGCGTCGACAGCCCGGACGAGGCAGCGGCCGTCGTGGGCCGGGACGCGGTGCTCGGTGGCGCCGCCTACATCGCGACGGCCATCGCCGAGCCGGGCGTCATCGAGCAGACCGGCAGCTACCAGCGCATCGCGTTCGGCGAGGTATTCGCCCCCGGACCCAGGATTTCGGATCGTGTCGCGCGAATCGCCGCCGTCCTCGCCGGAGCGGGCATCGAAGCGCTGCCGGCCGCGGATGGACGCGTGCAGTTGTGGGAGAAGTTCATCTACCTCGCGGCGATGTCCGGGATGACCGGCGCTGCGCGTCAGCCGCTCGGCGTCGTGCGCGGAGATCCCGTGACCCGCCGCCGGCTGTTCGCCGCCATTCGCGAGGTCGAGGCCGTGGCACGGGCGGAAGGCGTGCCCGTCGCGCCGGACATCGTCGATCGGCTCTCGGCGTTCGTCGACGGTGTGCCGGCGTCGATGCGATCGTCGCTGCTGATCGATCTGTCGGCGGGGCGGCGCATCGAGGTCGAGGCGCTGCAGGGATCGGTCGTGCGGCGCGCCGCGAGGCTCGGCGTGGCCGTGCCGGTCATGGAGACGCTCTACGCCGTGCTTCGCGCGGCCGCGTCGTCTTCAACCCAGAGCCTGGAGCCCAGAGCCTAGAGCCCAGAGTCCGGAGTCCGGAGCTCCGAGCCTCAGTGAGGCCGCACACCGCGCACGAGCACCAGCGCCAGGCGATCGAGGACCGCGATGTCGGCGAGCGGATCGCCGTCCACGAGGATCAGATCGGCGTCTTTGCCGACGTCCACCGTGCCGCTGCGATCGGAGATGCCGAGCAGATCCGCCGCGTCCGCGGTGGCCGCCCGGATGGCCGCCGCCGGGCTCATCCCGCCGGCGACATAGAGCTCGAGCTCGCGGTGCAGGCTCACGCCCGGGATTACGAACTGCTGGGGGGTGTCCGTGCCGGCGGCGATCCGTCCGCCGAGCTGCCGGTAGCGCGCGACGAAGCGCTGCAGCACGGGCAGCGTCCGCTTGAACCCGGCCAGCGTCGCGTCCGTCCATTTCGCGCGCGTCATGATGTCTCGCGGATTCCACGATCTCTCGATGACGTCGCGCGGCACGTCGCGGAGCGCGGGGTCGTTCATCAGATCGCGATCGAGCAGCCGACCGAACGCCTCGTGCAGCGCAAGCGTCGGCACCAGGACGACGTGCCGGTCGATGAGCGCGCGGGCGACCCGGTCGAGTGACGCGGTCGTCAGCGACGGCCACTCGAGCTCCGAGGCGGTCCATCCGGCGAAGAAGTCGGCGTGCAGCGCCCGCAGGCGGTCCGGGTCGCTGCTGGCGGACTCCGCGATGCCGGTGAGGTGCTCGATGCTGGTCACACCGAGCATTGCCGCCTCGGTCGCGGTCGTCTTGCCGAGATGCGCGGCGACCGGCACGCCGCGGGCCCGCGCCTCGAGCACAATCTCGGCGACGGCCGCAGGCCGCAGCCGTGTGTAGATCTTGATGACCGTGGCTCCGGCTTCGACCTCGGACCGCACCGCCGCGCGGGCCGACGCCATGTCGGTGACGACGAGCGCGTTCTTCCAGAAGCTGCCCGGCCCGTCGAGCAGCGCGCCGGCGGCGACGACTCGCGGGCCAACCGGCCCTTCACCGCGGACGAGCGGGAAGATGTACGACGGATCGTTGTGAACGTCGCGGACCGAGGTGACGCCGTACTTCAGAAACAGCGGCAGCGCCCAGGGCTCCACGTGGACGTGCGCGTCGATGAGGCCTGGCAGAAG
>JBKPSY010000055.1:0-34134 GCA_046735235.1 Acidobacteriota bacterium
CCAACGGTCTTCGTCGGGCAGATCGCCGACACGCCGTAGATCGCCTGAACGTCGATGAGCCCGAGCCCCCGCACTTCCATGAAGAAGCGAGTCGCTTCCGGGCCCGTGCCTTCCACGAAGGACTCCGCGCGCCGGCGCAGCTCGACGACGTCGTCGGCCACAAGACGATGGCCGCGGCTGACGAGCTCCAGCGCGCACTCGCTCTTCCCGATGCCGCTCTCGCCGAGAATCAGGACGCCGAGGCCGAGCAGGTCCACGAGCACGCCGTGCACGAGGACGCGCTCGGCCAGCAGCAGGTCGAGCCGGGCGTTCAGCCGGGCCATCGCGGTGCCCGTCGGCGTGTCCGTGCCCAGCACCGGCAGTCCCGTGCGGTTGCATGCCGCGAGCAGCTCTGTCGCAGGCGAGAGTCCTGCCGTGACGACGATCGCAGGAAGGTCCGCTGTGGCGAGACGTTCCGCGATCGCGAGTCGTTCGGACGCGGCTCGGCTCGCCAGGAACTGCACCTCGGACTCGCCCAGGATCAGAATGCGGCCCGCACGGAGGTACTCGTGAAAGCCGGCCAGTGCGAGGCCGGTCTTCTGCAGATGCGGGCTGCGGACGAGGCGATCGAGCCCGGTCTCGCCGGCAAGGGGACCGAGCACCAAATCCTGCAGATCTGGCGCTGGCGCAGTAAGCGCTCGTATCGCGACGGCGGGCGGCACGGGCATGCGACGGCGTTTCCCGCTATTTGCCCGGCTCGACGAGACCGAATTGTCCCGCCTGACGCACCAGCACGCTGAGGCCGTCGGTCTCGACGTTTCGGAACAGGACAAACGCCTCGCCGCTGGCTGACAGCTCAATGGCGGCGCTCTCGATCGACATGGGCTTGAACTGGGCGCGGCTCAGGCGCACGATGCGCGGGCCGCGCGCTGCCGATCCGGCCGTGGCCGCCTCGCCGTCCTCGGCGGGCGTCGTCGGCGGCTTGCGGCGGCGACGCGCGTCCCACTTCCCTTTCACGTGGGTCGCCTGGTTTTCGATCTTCTCGACGCTGCCGGCCAGCGCGGCCGTCCACGTGGCGCCGGCGGCCCGGCCGCTCAGCATGTGATCGCCCCGGACGTGAACAGCGACGTCGGCGCAATGGCCCGTCTTGTCCAGCGACAGTTTGACCTGCGCCGAGACGACGGCATTGCCAAGAATTCTCTCGAGGCGCGCCAGCTTGCGATCGACGAGCCGGCGAAGGCCTGGGGTGATATCGACGTGGCGGCCTGTGAGAACGAGTCGCATGGCGACGTCCAGCGCGCCGGGGACCGGAGCGCTCAGTAGAGAACCTTGCGCTGATTCGACGTCGGAATCTTCAGCTCCTCGCGGTACTTCGCGATGGTCCGCCTGGCGAGCACGAGGCCCTCGCGCTGCAGGATGCTGACGATCTTCGAGTCCGACAGGGGTTTGCGTGGGTCTTCCGATTCGATGATCTTCTTGATGCGCTGTTTGATGGTGACCGACGAAACGCTCTCTCCGTACGACGAGCTGATGCCGCTGTGGAAGAAGTACTTCATCTCGAACACGCCCTGTGGCGTGTGCATGTACTTGTTCGTGACGACGCGGCTGACCGTTGACTCGTGCATGCCGATGTCGTTGGCGACGTCGCGCAGCACCAGCGGACGCAGATGCTCGATGCCGTGGTCGAGGAACTCGCGCTGGAAGTTCACGATGCTCCGGGCCACCTTGTAGATCGTGTTCTGCCGCTGTTGCACCGACTTGATCAGCCAGCGCGCGGCGTTGAACTTGTCGCGCACGTAGGCGCGCGTCTCCTCGCCGTGATCGGCGCCCTTATCGAGCAGCCGGCGGTACGTGGGGCTGATCCGCATCTGCGGCAGGCCGTCTTCGTTCAGCCACACGACGTACTCGTCGTCCACCTTCTCGACGTAGACGTCCGGCGTCACGTACTGGGACTGCGCCGGGTTGAAGCGGCTTCCCGGCTTCGGATCCAGGTGCCGGATCACCTCGATGTGCGTCTTCAGCTCCTCGATTGGCATCGCGAGCTTGCGCGAGATCTCCGGGATCTGGTGATTCTGCAGCGCGCGGAGATGCTCCGTGACGATGCGCTCGGCCGGCGAGTTGTCGAGGCCGAGATGGCGCAGCTGAAGCAGCAGGCTTTCCTGCAGGTCGCGTGCGGCCACGCCAATCGGATCGAAGCCCTGCACCATCACGAGTACGCGCTCCACGTCCTCGACCGGCCAGGGACCCATGCCGGCCAGTTCGTCGAGCGATGCGACGAGGTAGCCGTCGTCATCGAGGTTGCCGATGATGGCTTCGCCGATGTCGCGAATCGCGGAGTCTTCGGTCTGCAACGAGAGCTGCCAGGAGAGGTGATCCGAGAGCGAGCTGCCGCTCGACAGCGTGTTCTCGATCGGCGGGAGCTCCTTGACCTCTTGCGGCGCGCGCGGGCGATAGCCGTCGTCGAGGTACTCCCCGAAGAAATACTGATAGTCGGCGTCGTCCCAGGTATCGGGGCGCTGCGGCTCAGGTTTCTCGGGCGGCTTCTCTTCCGACGTCTGGGCCTCGGCGACCTGCGTGTCCTCCGAGGAGATCTCCTCGAGCATCGGGTTCTCGACCATCTCCTGGTTCAGCAGATCCTTGAGCTCGAGCGTCGACATCGGCAGCAGCTTGATAGCCTGCTGCAGCGAGGGCGTCAGAAGCAGCTTCTGAACGAGCTTGGTGTGAAGTTTCTGCGAAATCGCCATGGCCGGAAAACTGCCGTCTTCGGCATCTTAATCCAAGCGGAAGTCGGTCCCGAGATAAATCCGACGCACCTCTTCGTCGCCCGCGAGGCTGACGGGCGTGCCGGCGCGGAAGATGTTGCCGTCGGTCACGATGTATGCGCGGTCGGTGATTTTCAGGGTCTCGCGCACGTTGTGGTCGGTGATGAGGACGCCGATGCCGCGCTCCTTCAGATGGTGGATGATCTTCTGGATATCCGTCACCGCGATGGGATCGATCCCGGCGAACGGCTCGTCCAGGAGGATGAACTTCGGCGACATCACCAGCGCGCGGGTGATCTCGGCGCGGCGACGCTCCCCGCCGGAGAGCGTGTATGCCGGTGAGGCCGCCACTGTCGTCAGGCCGAGCTCGGCCAGCAGCTCGCGCGCCCGCTGACGGCGTTCGGCGCCCGACAGCGGCAGGGTTTCGAGAATCGCGAGGACGTTCTGCTCGACCGTGAGGCCGCGGAAGATCGAAGGCTCCTGAGGCAAGTACCCGATGCCCCGACGCGCGCGCAGATACATCGGATCGTCGGTGACGTCTTCGCCGTCGAGGGTGACGCGACCGGAGTCCGGCGCCGTCAGCCCCACGGTCATGTAGAACGTCGTGGTCTTGCCCGCGCCGTTCGGCCCGAGCAGGCCGACGATCTCTCCGGAGGTGACCTCCAGGCTCACGCCTTTCACCACCGTCCGTCCGCCGTAGGCCTTCGTCAGCTCGTGCGTTTTAAGCGTCGCCATTCACTTTGGAGGTGAGGTCGTGACGCCTGGGCTCGTAGGTGGAGTGGGCGTGGTCGGACTGGGCGCTGAACCCGGGACCGGCGCTGCGCTGGGCACGCAGGTGTTGTTGTTGGTATTCGTGGCCAGCGTGCGGCTTCGATCCTCGCCGTCCATCAGGATTCTATCAGTCGTTCTCCAGAAGGTGCAAGTCTTGCCGGTGCTCTGCTTGCAGTTCTCGATGACGGTGACCGGCTTGCCGCGCATGAAATACCGATCGTCCGCCGCGAAGTACGTGAGGCGATCTCCGGTGGACGTGCGGATGTCGGTCTTCAAGTTGACCTGGTCGTAGGCCTCCGCGCGTTCGAGCGTGCCGCCGTCTTCGGCGAGATACAACTCGATCTTCGAGGCCCGCAGGTCGCCGGTCTGGCCGATCATGTGCGCGTTGATCGTGTACGTGTTGCGATGCAGCGCGTCCTCGTAGTGCATGTCGTCGGCCGTGGCAATCGTCGGCACCTTCTTCGGATCCTTCGACTGCTCGTCGACCTGCTGCATGACTTGCGTCGAGCGCACGTTCCGGCTGGCAAAGAGGTCGCCTGTCTTCTCGTCGATGGTGATGGTCTCGGCCGAGACGGCCGTGTCGCCTTGCCACAAGCGCGACGAGCCGGTGTAGATCGCCTTGTCGGCGTCGCCGTCGTAGTTGAGCGCGTTGGCCGTGACGTACGCCGGTTGATCGTCCTTCAGCATGCCGGGCGTCTTCGGCTCCGGTTTCGCGGGCGTTGCAGGTGGTCCCTTGGTGGTCGCCCCACCTTTTGCCGCGCCCGCAGTTACCCCGGTCGCACCCTTGGCACCGTTCGCCCCTGGCGTGTCGGCCGTGTGCTTGCTCGGCTTCATCACACTCTCCACGTCGCCGTTTGCCAGCATCTTCGGCCCGTCGAACGTCAGGTCGATATTGGTGGCGACGACCGTGATGCGCTCGTCCTGGACCTGTGGGTTCAACGGCCCGATCTTTCCACTCAGCTCGAGATGGCCCTTCGTCACCAGGTAGCGCGCGTCCGCGGCGCTGGCCGTCGTGGTCCCGTCCACGAAGTGGGTGCCGCCCCCGAAGCGGGCGTCGTCCAGCCCTCCGTCAGGCGTCAGCACCGCCGTCAGGATGCTGGCGTGCGCGAGGCGGGGGTTCGGCTGTCGCGCTTCGCGGAACTCGACACGGTGGCGGAACGTCGCGCCCGTGAGGCCCTTGCCCGGCTCGCCCTTCCCTTCCATCACCTCGGACTGAATCGTCCGCTCCGGGTTCGTGCCGTCGGGAGGGATCGTCAGCTGCACGTGCTGCCGCGCCAGCAGGCCCGTCACCGCGCTGTCGCCGCCAAGGGTGACGTCCACGATCTCGCCGGAGATGCGCCGCCCCGGCTTGCCGTGCACCCCGGCCATCTGAATGGCACTGCCGCCCGCGAGCACCGCGTGCTGGATCGTCTCGCCGTCATCGGCGAAGTTGATGTTCATGTCGCGCGAGCCCATCGCCTGCAGCCCGCCCTCGGCCGGTTGTGCCATCGCGATGCGCGAGTTGCCGCGCAGTTCCAGCGACTTGATCGCCTTCCCGTCCTCGGTGAGATACGCCATCGCCGTGTCGGCCGAGATCGTTCGGTCGCCGCGGACGACGCTCATCGTGCGCTCGAAGCGCATGTAGTTGTCGCGGCGCGCGTAGCCGAACGCTCCGGCGACGATCTTCGCGCCGGGGTCCTCCGTCTTCTTGTCGGCAGCGACGTTGATCACCGCCTGGTCGAGCAGCCACAGGACGTCGCGCTTCCTGTCGTACGTCATGCCGACGCCGGAGCCGCTCATGTTCCCCTTCGTGAAGTTCACCTTGCGCGGCGCGCGCACGACCTCTTCGCCGCTGCTGTAGGTGGCCTCGTCCGTCGTCACGTGGAGTCCCTCGTCGTTCTCCAGCACGACGTGACCCTTGGCCTCCATGTGCGACTGGTCCTTGCCGATGACGCCCTCATCGGCGCTGATGTTGAACTTGCGGCCCGAGCGATCGGTCGTGAGCTTGAACTTCGAGAACTTCAGCGTGCCGTCCTGGTAGGTCAGCATCCTGTCGAAGTCGATGAACCCGGGGACCTTCAGGCCCGTCGCCTGCGACACGCGTCCCGTCTTCGTCTCGATCATGGCCTGCGGATCCGCGCGCTGCACGAGCGCGTCGGCGTTCTTCCGCTTGGGCTTCCGGACGGAAATGAAAATGCCGATCAGCGTCGCCGCGGCCAGCATCACCATGACGATGCGGACCCAGCGCTGCCATCTCATCCCACGGTCTCCTGGGGAACGGGCTCGATCGCCACGGGCTGCTCGGACGGCCGGAGGTCGGCAATCGCCAACTCGAGGTACGTCTCCCCGTTGAACTGGTTCTGCTCGAGCGAGTAGGCGACGTCGATGGGCGCCTTGTGGTTCTCGAGGAACCCGTGCCGTTCCACGCCGCGCCAGGCGATGGCGCGCATCACGCGTCCCCCCTGCCTCAGCGCCATCTTGAAGTGGCGGTCCTTCAGGCGTCGCGGCCCATCGGCGATCTCCACGCCGTACGCGCTGAAGACCGGCTTGGGATTCCCTGCGCCAAATGGTCCGAGACCGACGATCTCAGAGGCGACCTTCGCGGTGAGGTCGCGGAAGTCCAGCCGCTGGTCGATGCGGAGCCGCGGACGCAGGTCGTCCGGGCCGAGACGCTCGTCGGCGAAGTCGTTTACCCGTTGGCGAAGCACCCGGATGCGGCCGGACTCGAGCGTCAGACCCGCCGCGACCTTGTGCCCGCCGAAGCGCTGCAGCAGATCCGATGCCGACTCGAGTGCGGCCAGCATGTTGAAGCACGGGATGCTGCGGCACGAGCCGTGCGCCTCGTCGCCGTCAATGGAGAGCACGATGGCTGGCCGATGGAAGGCGTCGACGAGCTTCGACGCGACGATGCCGATCACGCCGCGGTGCCAGCCCTCGCCGGCCACGACCAGTACGGTGCGGGCGCCGATGTCGGGGTCCGTCTCGACGATCTTTCGCGCCTCGGCGACGATGGCCGCCTCTTCCTGCTGACGCCGCGCGTTCTCGATGTTCAACTGCTCGGCCAGCCCGCGCGCCTCTGCGGCCATGGCGTCGTCACTCGCAAGAAGCAGTCGCATCGCGATGTCCGGCGTGCTCATGCGTCCCGCCGCGTTCATGCGAGGAGCCAGGCCGAAGCTCACGTCGTAGCTGTCGATGCGCTTGCCGGTCAGTCCCGCCGCGTCGATCAGCGACTGCAGCCCCACCTTGTGTGGCCCCCTGCTCAGCAGGTCCAGACCCAGCCGTGCGATGACGCGGTTCTCTCCCACGAGCGGTACGACGTCGGCCAGCGTGCCGATGGCCGCAATCTTCAGAAAGGCGGGCAGCCATTTCTCGCGGCCGTGCTCCCGGCACAGCGCCTGGACGAGCTTCAGCGCGACTCCGACGCCGGCCAGGTGCTTGTCGGGGTAGAGACAATCGTGCCGTTTGGGGTTGATCACCGCGAGCGCCGGCGGCAGCGATTCGCCCGGCTCATGGTGGTCCGTGATGATGAGGTCCAGGCCGAGCGCAATCGCCCGCTCGGCGGCTTCCGCCCCACGGATGCCGCAGTCCACTGAGATGACGAGCTTCACGCCTTCCGCGTGCAGCCGATCGATCGTGCCCGCCTGCAGGCCGTAGCCGTCCTTCAGCCGCTCTGGGATGAAGTGGCCGACGTTGCCTCCCAGGAGCTCCAGCGTGCGGCGCAGGATGACGGTGGAGGTGATGCCGTCGACATCGTAGTCGCCGTGGATCGCGATGCGCTCGCCCGTCGTCAGCGCGCGCTCGATCCGAACGAGCGCCGCAGGCATCCCCGCGAGTCCTGAGGGATCGTGCAGATGATCGAGCGAGGGCTTGAGAAAGCGCGCCGCCGCGTCAGGGTCGTCGATCCCGCGCAGCACCAACAGCCGGGCGATGACCGGCTCGAGGCCGAGGGCCCGCGTCAGGCGCTCGACGGTGGCGTCGTCGGCCTGCGCGTGCTCCCAGAGCGGCGCGACCATGCGTCAGCTCGACGCCTCGTCGGCGAAGTCTTGTCCGAGCCGACCCATGCGCCTGAACTTCTCGTACCGGGAATCGAGCCGCTGGGCGGGGGTCCCGCGCGAGGCGGACGCAAGCGCCGCGACCAGCGCCCGATCGAGCATCGTCGCCGCCGCCGTGGGATTCGTATGGGCACCGCCGATCGGCTCGGGAACGATCTCGTCGATGATGCCGCGCGCCTGGAGATCCGGCGCGGTCAGCTTGAGCGCTGCGGCAGCCTCGACCTTGCGCCCGCTGTCGCGCCAGAGAATCGCGGCGCAGCCTTCCGGCGGAATGACCGAGTAGACGGCGAACTCGTGCATCAGAATGCGATCGCCTATCGCGAGGCCCAGCGCGCCGCCGCTGCCTCCCTCGCCGCAGACGTTCACGATGATCGGCACGTCGAGCATCGCCATCTCGCGCAGGTTCAGCGCGATCGCCTCTGCGATGCCGCGTTCCTCGGACTCGATCCCCGGGTATGCGGCGGGCGTGTCCACGAACACGATGATGGGCCGGTTGAATTTCTGGGCCATCTGCATCGCGCGCAGGGCCTTGCGGTAGCCCTCGGGCCTCGCGTACCCGAAGTTCCGGAAGATCTTCTGCTTCGTGTCCGCGCCGCCCTTGTGATGTCCGACGACGAGTACCGGCTCGTCCTTGAAGCGCGCCATGCCCGTCACGATCGCGTGATCGTCGCCGAAGCGGCGGTCGCCGTGGATCTCGATGAACTCGGTGAAGAGCATCGAGACGTACTCGAGCACACTCGGCCGCTCGGGATGACGGGCCACGAGCACGCGCTGCCACGGCGTCAGGTTGCGGTAGAGCTCCGCCTGGATCGACTCGATTCGCCGTCGAAGGCTGTCGATCTCGGCCTCGCGCTCGGTGGTGACCGGCATCATGGCGAGCGCCTCGATCTCCTTCCGCAGCACCCCGATCGGCTCTTCGAACTCCAGCAGCTCAGGCATTCTTTTCTATCATCGCAGAAGGACGGCGCCCGGCCCACAGATCTTCTCCACCTCGTCCACCAGCACCGACGACGGCTTCACGCGAATATGGGCCGAGACTTGCGCGCGGACGCGCATGGGCTGCGGGCCCTTGAGCACGAGCTGGAACGTGACGGGCTTGTCGCCGCGGTGACGCGCGAATAGATCCGCCAGCGCCTCGAACGTCGCCCGGCCGTGAGGCGGCACCGTGACCGTGATCGCCATCTCTTGCGCGAGCCGTTCGCGCACGCTGCCGATTGGCTGGACGTCTGAGGCCAGAATCCGGCTCGCCTCATCATCCCGTTCCAGCTTTCCGCGCACGATCACGAGCGCCCCGCTCTCGACATGGGCGCGACACGTCTTGTAGGTCTCTGGAAAGACGACCACTTCCAGCGTGCCGGCGCGGTCTTCGAGCGTGATGACCGCCATCGCGTCGCCCTTGCGGGTCTTGAGCGGACGGATGGCCGAGATGATGCCGCCGACCGCGACGTCTTCGCCGGCGCGCGCCGCGGGCCTGCCGTTGTCGCCTGGCTCGGTTGTGACCTCGAGCCCGTCTTCTGCGCCCTGCAGGTCGGCAATGGTGCGGGCGCCGATCTCGGCGAGGTCGGCCGCGTGCGCGTCCATCGGGTGGCCCGTCCAGAAGAGCCCGAGGGCCTCCTTCTCGGCCGCGAGCAACTCCATGTCGCTCCACGGCGTCGCGTCGGGCAGCACCGCCTGCGGACGCGCCGCTCCGGGCGTCTCGTCGCCGAGATGGAACAGGTCTGCCTGCCCCAGTTCCTTGTCCCGTTGCACCCGCGCGGCGTGCTCCACCGCCTGGTCGAGCGCAGCCATCAGCCGGGGCCGAAGTACGCGGAGCCTGGCGCCCGCCTCACCCGTGACACCTGCCCCGAGCGCGCTCGAAGCCCCCGAACCCGCCACGCCGGTCGCCAGAGAATCGAGCGCGCCTCCACGGACGAGCGCCTCGAGGACCCGCTTGTTGACGAGACGCAGGTCGAGCTCCTCGCAGAGCTCGTTGAGCGAGTTGAACCGCCCGCCTCGGGCCTCACGTGCCTGCAGCATCGACTCGATGGCGCCCTGGCCGACGTTCTTGATCGCTATCAGCCCGAATCGGACGCCGGCCGGGGTGACGGTGAACGCGAGCGCGCTCTCGTTGATGTCGGGCGGCAGCACGGGGATGCCGCGGTCGCGGCACTCTCCGAGGTACAGCGCGATCTTGTCGGTGTTCTGCGATTCAATCGTGAGCAGCGCCGACGCGAAATGCCACGGGTAGTTCGCCTTCAGGTAGGCGGTCTGATACGCGAGCAGCGCGTACGTCGTCGAGTGCGACTTGTTGAAGCCGTACCCGGCGAAGTGCTCCATCAGGTCGAAAATCTTCGTGGCCTTCTTCTCGCTGATGCCGTTCTTCACCGAGCCGGTGACGAACTTCTCGCGCTGCGCCTGCATGACGGCGGGGTTTTTCTTGCCCATCGCCTTGCGGAGCACGTCCGACTGGCCGAGCGAGAAGCTCGCCAGCGTCGCCGCCACGCGCATGACCTGTTCCTGGTACGCGATGACGCCGTAGGTGTCCTCGAGAATCGGCTGCAGCTGCGGGAGCTCGTAGGCAATTTCCTTCCTGCCCTGCTTGCGCGCGATGAAGTCGTCGACCATGCCGCTGCGGAGCGGTCCCGGCCGGTACAGCGCGTTCAGCGCGATCAGGTCATCCAGCCGCTGAGGCTTTGCCTTGCGGAGGATTTCCCGCATTCCGGAGCTCTCGAACTGGAACACCCCGAAAGTCAGGCCTTCGCCGAAGAGCTCATACGTCCTCTGGTCGTCGAGGGGGATGGTGTCGATGTCGAGCCGGGTGCCGGTAGTGCGGGTGATCTCGGCAAGCGCGTCCTGGATCAGCGTGAGCGTGCTGAGCCCCAGGAAGTCCATCTTCAGGAGACCGACGCGCTCGATCTCCTTCATCGCCCATTGGGTGACGATTTCGTCGCGTCCGCCCTTGTAGAGCGGCGCATAGTCGGTGATCGGTCCCGGTGCGATGACGACGCCCGCGGCATGCGTCGAGGCGTGGCGGGCCATGCCCTCCAGGCGGCGCGCGACGCGGAGCAGTTCCTCGACTTTCGGGTCCGCCTTCTCGAGCTCTTTCAGCGCCGCGTTCTCCTCGACCGCCTTGTCGATGGTCATGTCGAGCGCGGGCGGAATCAGCTTGGCGACCTTGTTGGCGTCCGCAAGGGGGATGTCGAGCGCGCGCGCGACGTCCCTCACGGCCGCCTTCGCCTTCATCGTCCCGAACGTGATGATCTGGGCGACGTTCTCACGGCCGTACTTCCGCGTGACGTACTCGATGACCTCGCCGCGGCGGCGTTCGCAGAAATCGATGTCGATATCTGGCAACGAGACGCGCTCGGGGTTCAGGAAACGCTCGAAGATGAGGTCGTACTGCAGCGGATCGACGTCGGTGATGCGCAGGCAGAACGCGACCAGGCTGCCCGCGGCCGATCCGCGCCCGGGACCGACCGGGATCCCCTGCTCGCGCGCATAGCGGATGAAATCCCAGACGATCAGGAAGTATCCGGCGTAGCGCATCCGCTTGATCATCTCGATCTCGTACGCGAGCCGGGGCTCGTACTCGTCGAGACCGTGACGGAGAGACCCGGCCGACACCATCGCGCGCAGTCTCGGCAGCCGTTCCGTGAAGCCCTGCCGGACCATGTGCTCGAAATACGCGTCGAGGGTGTAGCCCTCGGGCACGGCGAAGTCCGGCAGGTGATTTTCGGTCGCGCTGAGATCGACGTTGCAGCGCTCGGCGATGCGAACCGTATTCGACAGCGCCTCCGGGAACTCCGTCCCGAAGACGTGCGCCATCTCGTCGCCGGTCTTCAAGTAGAACTGGTCGCCGTGATAGCGCAGGCGGTCCTTGTCGTGGACCGAGCTGGCCGTCCCGATGCACAGCAGGACGTCGTGAGGGACGTGATCGCCCTGTTGCAGGTAGTGGACGTCGTTGGTGGCGACCAGGCCGAGACCGAGCTCACGTGCGATGGGCGCCAGGCCGCGGTTGACGATCTTCTGATCCTCGATGCCGTGCCACTGCAGCTCGAGAAAAAAACGGTCCTTGCCGAGAATGTCACGGAAAGTGGCCGCGGACTGGATGGCCTTCGCGGCCTGGTCGGCGGTGAGCGCCTGCGGAATTTCGCCCTTGAGGCAGCTGCTCAGGCCGATGATGCCCGCCGAGTGCCGCGCGAGCAGCTCCTTGTCGATGCGCGGCTTCCGATAGAACCCCTCGGTGTAGCCGGCCGACACGAGCTTGATCAGGTTGTGCCAGCCTTCTTTGGATTCGGCCAGCAGCACGAGATGGTTGTAGTTCTCGCTGACGGGCCCGCCCCGATCGTGACGGCTGCCCGGCGCGACATAGACCTCGCAGCCGAGGATCGGGTTGATGCCCCGCTGCCGCGCGTGATCGTGGAACGTAATCGCCGAGAACATGTTGCCGTGCTCGGTGACGGCAACCCCGGGCATGCCGTAGCCCTTCACCTGCTCCAGCAGCTCGTCGATGCGGCAGGCACCGTCGAGCAGCGAGAACTCGGTGTGCAGGTGAAGGTGGACGAACTCGTTCATTCCCACTCGATCGTGCTCGGCGGCTTCGACGAGATGTCGTAAACCACCCGGTTCACGCCGCGCACTTCGTTCACGATACGCGACGAGATGACGCCGAGCAGTTCGTGCGGCAGCCGGGCCCAGTCGGCCGTCATGCCATCCCGGCTCTCGACGGCTCGCACGGCAATTGTCGCCTCGTACGTCCGCGCATCGCCCATGACGCCGACGCTCTGCACCGGCAGCAGTACCGCGAAACTCTGCCAGAGAGTCTTGTAGAGCCCCGCCTTCTTCACCTCGTCCACGACGATGGCGTCAGCCCGGCGCAGGAGATCCAGCCGGACCTTCGTGATTTCCCCAAGGATCCGAACGGCGAGGCCAGGGCCCGGGAATGGCTGGCGGATCACGAACTCCTCGTCCAGGCCGAGGTCGCGACCGAGGCGGCGCACCTCGTCCTTGAAGAGCTCGCGCAGTGGCTCGACGAGCTTGAACCGCATCCGGTCCGGCAGGCCGCCGACGTTGTGGTGGCTCTTGATCGCGGCCGACGGCCCGATGACCGAGACCGACTCGATGACGTCGGGATAGAGGGTGCCCTGTGCGAGGAAGTCGAAGGACCCGAGCGCGGCGGCCTTCTTCTCGAAGACGTCGATGAACGTGCGGCCGATGATCTTCCGCTTGCGCTCTGGATCCGTCACGCCGGCGAGCGCCGTCAGGAACTCGTCGGACGCATCCACGAACTCGAGCGGCAGTTTCAACTTGTCGCGGAAGCGCGACTGCACCTGGACGGCCTCGTCCTGACGCAGGACGCCGTTGTCCACGAAGATGCAGGTCAGCCGATCGCCGATGGCGCGATGAATCAGTACTGCTGCCACTGTCGAGTCGACCCCGCCGCTCAAGCCGCAGACCACACGCCCGGCGCCAACCTGCTGGCGAATCCGCGCCGTCGCCTCGTCCACGAACGACGCCATCGTCCAGTCGCCCGTGCAGCCGCACACGTCGAACGCGAAGTGCCGCAGGATCTCGAGGCCGCGATCCGTGTGGGCGACTTCAGGATGAAACAGCAGGCCGTACAGGCGGCGATCGGGGGCTTCCATCGCTGCGACCGGGGCATTGGCACTCGTGGCGACGACCGTGAACCCTGGCGGCGCGGCTTCCACGTAGTCGCCGTGGCTCGCCCAGACGCGCAGGTCGTGCGGCAGGTCGCCGAGGAGCCGTGCCGTCGGGCTCGTGACGTGCACCGTCGCGTGGCCGAACTCGCGATGCGAGGCCGGGGCGACGCGTCCGCCGAGCAGGTCGGTCATCAGCTGCATGCCGTAGCAGATGCCGAGCACCGGCATGCCGAGCGTCAGGACGTCGACGTCGCACTTCGGCGCGCCGTCCTCGCTCACGCTCTTCGGTCCGCCTGAAAGGATGATGCCGACGGGCTTGCGCGCCGCCAGCGTCTCGGGCGGAGTGTGGAACGGCAGGATCTCGCAGTAGACCGACAGCTCGCGAAGCCGCCGCGCGATGAGTTGTGTGAATTGCGACCCGAAGTCGAGGATGAGAATCGTCTGATGTGACACGATGCGGGTGGCCCGGATGCTGGGGAGCTGACGCCGCCGCGCAGACGCGCAGCGTATCCGAAGTATTATAACGGTGGCGCTGCTGGGCCGCCACGCATCTCGGGTCTGGTCGTCCGGCCCGATCTTCCCGAATGCCACGACTTCTCGCTGTCTTCGTCTGCCTGACCACCGTCGGGCTCGCGACATCGGCGCGCGCGCAGCTCACGCCGACGGCGCCGCCTGCGTCGCCGCCATTCCCGCCGCTCACGAAGACCGTTTTCCCGGAGGAGCCGAAGAGGTCGCGTACGCCCACTGAGACCTTCGTGCTGGAGCCCGCGATGTCGATCGAGCTGGACGACACGCCGTCGGGGCCTGCCGGCTTCGATCAGAAGACGGCGTACGTCCCGCTCGGCAGCGGCCGCGTCGTGGCCATCGATCTCGACCAGGCGACGCTGAAGTGGAGCCGCGACATCACCTCGAACATGGCGCCCGTCGTCTCCGATGGCCTGGTGGTCGTCGCCGGCGACGAGCAGCTCGCGGCGTTCGATGCGGCGACGGGCGCCGAGCGCTGGGCTGTGCCGGTTACCGGGGGATTCTCCGCGCCGCCGCTGGTTGACTCGGGCTGGGTCGTGGCCGTGGCCGCCGACGGCACCGTGCTCACGATTCGCGCGGCCGACGGCAAGGCGCTGTGGAGCCGTGCGGTGGGCGTCAAAGCCGCGGCGACGCCGTTCATTGCCGCCGATGGCGTGTACCTGTCGCTGGAGGACGGCCGGGTCATGAAGCTCGCGCTGCTGACCGGCGAGCCGCAATGGGAGCACACGCTGCCGGGGCGGCCGGGCGAACTGCTGGTGCTCGACGACCGGATCTTTGTCGGCTGCGCGAACAAACGCTTTTATTGCCTGAACCCGGCGAACGGCAAGGAGCGCTGGCACCAGCGGGTCGGGGGCCGCCCCGTCGGCCGCGCCGCCGTCGACGAGAAGCGGGTGTACTACGTCGCGCTCGACAACATCCTCTGGGCCTACGATCGGGGCAACGGCGTCATGAAGTGGCGCGCCGAGTTGCCCGTCCGCGCGTCGGGTGGCCCGATCGTCATTGGCACCGTCGTGGCGGTCGCGGCGATGGCGCTCCAGATCAACGGATACCGGGCCCCAACGGGCGTCGCAGCGGGCACGGCCGTCCTGCCCGCCGCAGATCTTGCGGGCCCTCCGCAGGTGCTTCCCGACGCTCACCCGCTCGTCGCCTCGGTCGCGATCGTCACGCGTGAAGGCACGTTCACGCTGCTGAAGCGGCAACTCGAGCCGTTGCCGGTGCCGATCCCCTACCCGTTCGGCGACGAGATCCCGCTCACCGTGATCAACGCAGGGGCGCCACGGCCGTCCCAGTAGCCCGCGAAGGGCCGTCGCCGCAGCGCGACTCTGGTGTCTTTTTCTTCCTCAGCGCGCCCTGGCCACGGCGCGAGCGAGGCGAGCGACGCCTTCCCGGAGCTCGGCGTCGGAGGGCTGCGAAAACGAGAGACGCAGCGTGTCGTGGCCGCTGTCGTCGACGTAAAACGCGCTGCCGATGACGAAGCTGACCTTCGCTTCGAGTGCGTGGGCCAGCACGGCTTCGGCATCGAGACCGCCGGTGAGTCTGCCCCACAGGAAAAACCCGCCGCGGGGCGTCGTGCAGGACATGCCGTCCCCAAGACTTTCGGCGAGCGCGCGTTCCATGACCTCCCGCTTGTGCTGGTAGTGCGCGCGCAGGCGTTCGCCTTGCGTCGCCAGCACGCCGCGGTGGATCGCCTGGTGAATGACACGCTGATCCAGGGCGCCGGCGCAGATGTCCGCCGCCTGTTTCGCGAGATCGAACTTCCCGATCATCTCGGCCGGGGCGACCACCCAGGCCACCCGGAACCCCGGCGCGAGCGTCTTCGAGAAGCTGCTGAGGTAAATCACACGGCCCGACGTGTCGTCCGCCTTGATCGGCCGCGTCTCCTCGCGCGTCGCGCGATCGGGGAAATACAGCTCGCCATATGGATCGTCCTCGACCAGCAGCACGTCGCGACGCTCCGCCCACTCCAGCAGCCGGCGTCGCTTCGGAAGGCCTATGAGCAGCCCCGACGGATTCTGAAAGTTCGGCACCACGTACAGGAACTTCACGCGGCGGCCCGAGGCCCGCAACGACTGCAGCGTCGAGTCGAGGGCGTCGACGTCGATGCCGTCGGCTTCCTGCCGCACGCCGACCATCTCGGCCTGCGTGTTCCGGAAGGCCGAGATCGCGCCGGTGTACGTCGGCAACTCGACCAGGATCACGTCGCCGGGATCGATGAGCAGGCGTCCGACGAGATCGAGGCCCTGCTGCGAACCAGTGGTGACGAGCCGCTCCTCGAAGGTCGAGCGTATGCCGTGCGACTCGAGCACCTGGCCGATGTCGTCCACGAGCGGCCGGTAGCCGCGCGTCGCGCCGTACTGCAAGGCGTGCGGATCGTGGCCGTCCAGCAACTCGTTCGCAATTTCCCTGAACGCGTCCCACGGGAACGTGGTCGGGTCGGGATAGCCCGCGGCGAATGAAATCAGGTCGGGCACGCGGGCACCGACGGCGCCCATCTTCCGGATGGCCGATTCGCGCATCGCGGCCGCACCGCGCGACAGAAACCGCTCGTAGGTCATGACGCCAGTCCTGGCACCGTGCCGAGTGCCCCGGCTTCCACCGGTGACGCCCGTCGCACGAGGCCCGCGTACGTGGTCAGCGCCGCCAGGCCGAGAAACTCGAAGAGAAGGCCGCGGCCAATCCACGCCAGCAGTTGCAGGGGCAGCATCGCGAGACCGACGATCGGCACGAACCCGATGAATCCCAGCGCCGCCGTCGCCAGAATCGAGGCGGCGGTGGCGATGAGGACGAGGAGAAGCACCACCGCGAATACGCGAAACACGGTGCTTCGCTGCCCCCGGATGAACCCCGGGAGTCCGACGATCGCCCGCGCGACGCTCGTGTCGCGCGACACGACGAGCACCTGCAGCAGCAGATAAATCAGGTTGATGATGGTGATGGCAGCGACGAGGAGCGTCGAGGCTGCGGCCGCGCCAAGCGTTCCGAGCCACGCGAGGTTCCACGCGGTGCTGATGCGATACAACGAGAGCAGCGCCAGGAGATACACGCCCACCGTCATCCCGTAGCCGATCAGCAACGCCAGCCCGAGGCGCACGAACCGGTGGCGGAACCGGGCGCTGGCGTCGGAAAACCTCTCGAGCGAGAAGCGTTCGGCCTGGCGCACCGTCTCCACGCGAAGCGGCGGCCGCTCGACCGGCGGCCCTGCCCGGTCGGCGTCGACCAGCACGCCGACACTCCCCGCTTTCACGACGAACATCAGAATCGAGCCGCCGACGAGCACCACCCCGACGCCGGCCAGATATGCGCCGAGCGCGGCCCGATGCTCTCCGAGCGCGGCGATCGCGATGGCGAGCGTCTGCCGCAGGTCGCCGGAAACGATCTCCTCCACGCTGCTGCCGACGAGCAGCGTCACGAGGAACGCGGCCCCGACCACCGGCACGATCAACAGGGCCTTGAACGCCGATTCGGCCACGAACTGGATAAGCACCACCTGCCAGTTCGCAGCGGTGACGAGCGCGCCGCGCTTCAGGGCGTTCTTGATCGGTTCGGTGAGCGGCATCGAGCGAGCGCGGAGAGCGAAGCTGACGGGACTGTCGAGCACTATAGCATCCCGCCACAGATGGTCATGGCAGCTCCCCGCATGCCAGATCCTGCCGGCGATCCGGTATTCTCGATCCGTGGACTCTGGTCCCTCTGGCCGGCGGCCCGTGCCGCCGGTGCCGTCGCCTGCGCTGGAGCGCCGTCGGCTCGCGCGGGCAGCCATTCGGGGCCTGACGCTGGTCCTGCTTGCAGGCGCGGGCGGCTGGCTCGCCGAGCAGTGGTTCATCGGCTCGTCCGACACGACGACGCTGCAGCGCGTCGCAACCGAAGTGCAGGACGACTTCGCCGGCCTGTCGAGCGACCTCGAAACAGCCACCGCGCAGGTCGCGGGCACGCGTGAAGCAAGAGCGCCGTCAGGCCCTGACAACGCGCGGGCTCGCGCGCTTTTCGACACCACTGCGGCGATAGCCAATAGCCGCGCCGGCATCGACGCCATCTCGGTGTACGCCGAAGGCGGCCAGGCGGTGGCGTGGGCCGGACGACCTTCCAATCTCCCCGACATCAGAGTCCTCGGTCCCGAGGCGCTGTTCGTGGCGCCGGGGCCGGCGGGGCTGCGCCTCGTCCATGTCCGACCGATCACCGACACGGGCAAGGAAGGCCGGCGCCTCGGCAGCATCGCAGCCGAGCACCAGCTGACGCGCGACAGCAGTACGCACCCGGGCCAGGCCAGCTTCACGCTCGAGACCTCGCTCGTCCCCGTCTCGCTCCGCCCGCGGTACCAAGGCAGCGATTCCACGCCGCCCTACGGTTTCCTTCTCAGCGCGCCCGACGGGGTTCCCCTGCTGGAAGCGGAAGTCTCGCCGCGGGCCCTGGCGGATCTCCGCCTCGCCTGGCGTTCGCGGCTGGCCGACCTGCTGCTCGCCCTGGTTGCCGCCGTCCTGCTGGTGCTCGCGGTACTGGTCCGCGAGGCGCAGGAGGCGACGCGCGAACGCGCGGGCTATCTGGTGCTGACGGCCGGTCTGGTTGGCCTGCTGCTGGTCGCTCGGGCTCTGTTGATGATTGCCGTGCCGCCGGAGTGGCGCATGTCCACGCCGACGACGGCGCTCGGTCAGTTCGTGCTGCGGTCGGCCGCGGACCACCTGTTCACGGCGTTGCTCCTCCTGGCGCTGGTTGTGATCGCGGGCGACCTCGTGGAGCGCTGGCGCCTTGCGCGTCATGCGCGTCGGCGCCGCGTCGCGAATACGCCGGCGAGCCAGGTCGCGTTCTGGATCGTCCAGGCCGTCACGGCAACGATGATCGGCGTGGGGCTCATCCTCCACGAGCACGTCCTCTCCGCCATCGTGCGCGAGAGCGGAACTGTCGGGCTCCGATTCAGCCTGCATCCATTCGAGGCCGAGCGCCTGACTCTCCTTCTCGGGACCTGCTGTCTCAACGCCGCCGCCTTCTGGGCCTGCGTGATCGCGGCGAGGCTGGCGGCGACGTGGTGGCGTGTCCGCCGCCAGGCCATTGCGGTGCGCGTCAGCCTGGGCGTCCTCTACATCACGATTCCGCTCGTCCTCCTCGCCTTTGCTACCAACGCACGCGTCTTGTCCGACACGCTGCCCCTGGTGCCGTGCGTGATTGGCATCGTGCTGGCCGCCGCCGCGTCGCGGTGGGTCGCGCCTCGATACCGGCATGCCTCGCAGGGCTTGCGACTGCTCGTCGCGTACGTCGCCCTGGCGCTTCCGTCACTCGTGCTCTACCCGGCGATGATGGCGCTCGAAGACCAGGCACTCAGCGAGACAATCGCCCACAAATACACTCCCGAAGTCCTGAATCACCGCAGCGAGCTGCGCGTCCTGCTGCGTCGGTCGCTCGACGATCTCGACGGCGTGCCTGGGCTGGCGGATCAGTTTCCGGCCGACGGCACGGTCGCCGCACGGCCGGACACGGATCGCGCGTACTTCCTGTGGTCGCAAACCGAGCTCGGCCGCCAGCGGCTCACGTCGTCGGTCGAGCTGTACACCGCCGACGGCAACGTCGTCAGCCGCTTCGCGCTGAACCTGCCTGCCGAATTCCTGGTCACCGACCGTCCCGTTGAGGCGTCCTGCAACTGGGTGGTGTTCGGCGAGGCGCCGCCCTCGACGGACGACCACGTACTGCTGCACGCCGGACGCGCGATCTGTGCCAGCGACGCCAGCGGCCAGCAGCACCGCGTCGGGATTCTGCTCGTGCACGTCGTGCTCGACTACGGCACGCTGCCGTTTGTCGCCGCGGAAGATCCCTACGCGCAGCTGTTCCGGCCGACTGCCACCGAGGAGTCCGAGGTGCACGGTCGGGACATATCGTTTGCGGTCTATGGCTGGGGCCGGACGCCGGTCTACCCCACTGCCGGCACGGCCTGGCCGATCGATCGCGATCTCCTTCAGCGGGTCTTCCGCGCGGATCGCCAGGCATTCTGGACGGTGCTGGCGCGCGGCGATCAGACGTATCGCGTACTCCTCAGCAACGATCGTGCGGGCATCTACGCCATCGGCTACGCCATCCCGCGGCCTATCGAGCACGCCGTCTCGCTGGCCGAGATCGGCACGCTGGCGGGCGTCACGTTCCTCCTCATTGCGATCGGCCTCGGGCTTCTCGGTCGGCTGGCCGGCCGCCAGCCGGTGACGGGACGGCAGCTGCTGCGTGAGATCCGCCAGAGCTTTTACCGGAAGCTGTTCCTGCTGTTCGTCGCGGCGTCAGTGGTGCCCGTCCTGGGTCTGGCCTTCGTCACGCGCGCGTATGTGGCAGGACAACTGCGTCGCGGTCTTGAAGAGGGCGCCCTCCGCACCGCTTCGGCCGCGCGCCGCGTGATCGAGACCGTCGTCAGCCAGCAGCGGCGCGCTCGCGGCGACCCGGGCGTCCTGGACGACGACATCATGATCTCGGTCAGCCGAATCATCGACCAGGACGTGAACGTATTCGTCAACCCGACGCTCATCGCGACGAGCCAGCGCGACCTCTTCGCGTCGGGGCTGCTGCCCACGCGTACGCCTGCCGAAGTCGCCCGCGCGATCGCGATGGATCGTCAGGCCAGCTACATCGGCGACGAACGCGTCGGAGGGCTCGAATATACGGTGGCCGCCGTGCCGGTCCGAGACGGCGAGTCCGGCGCAATTCTCATGGTGCCGCTCACCCTGCGACAGCAGGAGATCGAACGAGAGATCGATGCCCTGGACCGGCGCGTCACCCTGGCCGCAGTGCTCTTCATCCTGCTCGGCGCCGGGATTGGCTATGTCACGGCCGAGCGCATCGCCGATCCCGTGAACCGCCTGACGCGCGCCACGGGTCGCATCGCGAGAGGCGATCTCGACGCCCGCATCCACGCGTCCACGGCCGACGAGCTCAGGCGACTCGTGGACGCCTTCAACCAGATGGCCGACGACCTGAAACGTCAGCGCGCGGAGCTCGAACGGACGAACCGCCTCGCCGCCTGGGCCGACATGGCACGGCAGGTCGCGCACGACATCAAGAATCCGCTGACGCCGATCCAGCTGTCGGCCGAACACCTCCGCCGGGTGCACAAGGACGCCGGCGCTCCGCTCGGACGCGTCCTCGAAGGGTGCGTGGACACGATCCTCTCCCAGGTCTCGCTTCTGCGGCAGATCTCCAGCGAGTTCTCCAGCTTCGCGTCGTCGCCAGTAGCCCGGCCGGCGCCCACGGAGATCCCAGCCGTGATCGATGAGGTCACGGCGCCCTATCGCGCCGGCCTTCCCGACAACGTGCGGCTTGTGGTCGAGAGCGAGGATCGGCCGCCGGTGATTCAGGTGGACCGCGGCCTGCTGGGACGCGCGCTGGTGAACGTCATCGAGAACGCCCTGCACGCGATGCGTGGAGGCGGGACCCTGACCGTCCGCACCTCGCGCGTGGACGGCGCCGTTCAGATTGCCGTGGACGACACCGGCGTCGGCATGGACGCCGACGCGCTCGAGCACCTGTTCGAGCCCTACTTCTCGACGAAGGCGACGGGCACGGGACTGGGGCTGACGATCGCGAAACGCAACGTCGAGCTCAACGGCGGCACGATCGCGGTTGCGAGCGAGAAGGGCAAGGGTACGCGCGTGACCATTACTCTGCCGGCGCCGCCGGCTGTTCCGGCTTCCGCCTGAACCGATTGACGATCATCCCGATGAAGGGCGACACGAGATAGCTATAGGAAATCACCACGAGCACGCTCTGCGGGTGCGTGACGATCGCGGTGATCAGCACGGCGAAGAACAGCAGAACCCGGAACGGGCGCCGCGCCTGCAGGTCGAACGTCTTGAAGCTGCGGAACCGGACCGTGCTCACCATCAGCAGCGCAGGAACGACCACGAGCAGCAGCGCCGGCAACGAGGAGCGGAATTGTGTCAGGCCCTCGGGGTAGGCGAACACCGTGGCCGCGAGAATGCCCGCCGCTGCCGGGCTCGGCATGCCGACGAAATAGCGCTTGTCCGTGGACGCCGACTGAATATTGAATCGCGCCAGCCGCAGCGCCGCGGCGGTCACGAACAGGAAGGCCGCCGCCCATCCGAGGCGACCGAGCGTGCTGAGGCCCCACGCGAACGTCAGCACCGCCGGCGCCATCCCAAACGAGATGATGTCGGCCATCGAGTCGAACTGCACGCCGAACTCGCTGGCAGTCCCCGTCATCCGCGCGATGCGCCCGTCGAGCATGTCGAGCACGACCGCGATGCCGATGAGCGGCGCGGCCAACTCGAACTCGCCGCGCATCGCGTAGATGACACACGCGTAACCGCAGAACATGTTGCCCATCGTGAAGAGGCTGGGCAGGATGGCGACGCCGCGCCGCGGGCGACGGGCCGCCGGGTAATCGGCCGCCGGCCTTGTCACGGCGAGCCGGAACGGACGGGGCGGAGTGACAGGCTCCATCAGGCGCCACTCCTCTCACTGCCGAGGCGCGCGATGCGCGTCACGCCGCTGAGTACGCGGTCGCCGACATGTACGGCAATCGTCGCGTCGAGCGGGAGGTAGATGTCCATTCGCGATCCGAATTTCATGATGCCGTACCGCTGACCCGTTTCGACCTGGGCACCCTCAGCCAGACGGCAGACGATGCGCCGTGCAAGGACTCCGACGACCTGGCGGCAGACAATCGTCTGTCCTGCACGCTCAATCCAGATCTCCGTCCGCTCGTTCTGGCTTGCAGCTTCGGGGCGGTACGCCGGAAGAAACCGTCCGGGCGTCTCCAGCACGCGCGTGACGCGTCCCCCGATCGGCACGCGGTTCACGTGCACGTCCATCGGCGACAGGAAGATGCTCACCTGCTGCCACGTTCCCGCGGGCGCGCCCGCGCTTTCGGCGGGTCCTGCGACGAGCACGCGGCCATCGGCTGGTGAAATCACTTCCCCTGGCGCATGGACCGACTGTCGATCAGGATCCCGGAAGAAAAACGCGAAGAACGCCGCGAGCACGAACGGCACGATCGCGGTGGCGTAGAACCCGAACGCCGCCAGCAACAACCCCACCAGGATGGCGCCGCCGATGAACGGGAACCCTGCGCGGTCGATGCTCATGCTCCGGGTATTGTAACCGTCGAGGTAGGTCCGCCCGAAAACACGAAGGGCCCCGCGATTCACGGGGCCCTCCCTCATCGAACCCGCGCGGCCTTGTCGGCCGGGCCTTTCGTCGTCAGGAGACCTGACAGCGACGGACGATGTCTTCCATCCGGTCCTTGAGGCGGAGCTTCTGTTTCTTGATTTGCGACTCTTCGACTTGCTCGGGTTCGGTCAGGAAGTGGCGGGTGGAGAGTTCGTGCAGCCGTTCGTCAAGTTCGTGATGGCGCGTCGAGAGTTCGCGATACTCGTGATCCGACGCCATCAGGCGTTCCTTCAACTCGTGCGTGTCGACAGCCATATGCCGCCTCCTTCTGAGTGTGGGCAGGGCCGGCGCCGCGAGGCCGACCCACAAGTCGGACCTCTCAACGCGACACCCTACTACAACAGTCCCGGCCCTTCAAGCCGGATCCGGGGAGCGGACCGGGCCGACCAGCGGCTCGCGCCAGAGGATCAGTGCATCCTCGACGGGGTCGGTGTAGTAGTCGGTCCGCACGCCCCGCACTCGAAAGCCGAGACCTTCGTAGAGCCTTCGCGCGGCGTGGTTCGATCGCCGCACCTCGAGCGTCGCGCGTTCGCCGCCGGATTCGAGAGCTGTGTGCAAAACGCGGCCCAAAAGGTGGGTTGCCAAACCACGCCGTCTGAGCTCGGGTCGTATCGCCAGGTTGTTGATGTGGACTTCCGGCAGCAGGAACCACGTGGCGCAATAGCCGGCGACGGAATGGTCGAGCGTGCGAATCACGAAGATGCGAGTCACGGCCGGGTTGTCGAGCTCGGCCTCGTACATTTCCCGAGTCCAGGGACGCAGGAACGACTCGGCGTCGACCGCGAGGATGCCGTCGAGATCGCCAGGATCGCGGAGCAGCTCGACGACGGGAAGCGCGCCGGCGTCGGACACGGGGTCAGCCGACGCGCGGTGCCGCGGCCCGTTGCCGAGCGAGCTCGGCGTCCGGGCGACGGACATAGACAGGCCGAAGAGCGTTGAGAGGCGTCGCGCCATCCAGCGCCGCTCGCAGCTCGCCAAGTTCGGCCACGAGCGGTGCGACCAGCGGCGCGTCGATCAGGCGCGCGCCCGGCATGACGGCGACCACGTCGTGGCCGTACGTGACCGCGCCGCCGCCGATGAACACGTCGGGACGCGCGCCCGCCGCTCGCCAGCCGTCGAGGACATCACCCGGCGGCGCCGCGCGCGGCTCGTCAATGGCCCGCATCTCGAGCGGCGAGCCGGGCACGACGGCGTATCGCGCGGCGAACACTTCGCCGCGCGCTCCGTCGAGAAAGACGGCGATCTCACGCGCCGAGACATCGGCGCGGCCCGCGGCGACCGCGAGCGCATCCAGCCCGGACACGCCGACGACGGGCAGGCCCGTGCCGAACGCGAGTCCCTCGATGGTCGCGAGGCCGACGCGCAGCCCGGTGAACGGACCGGGGCCGAGTCCTACGGCGAGGAGCGTCACGTCGCCGAGCGTCAGCCCGCACGCCTCGAGCGCGGCCAGCGCGTCGCCGGGAAGGCGCATGCCATGCGGCCGCGATCCGTCGCCGGCGCGCGCGTACACGACGACGCCATCGCGGTACACCGCCACGCTGCCGTTCGGTGTCGAAGTGTCAAGCGCAAGCGTCGCCACGACTTGTAGAATATACTGCCGGGGATCCTGCCCGCGCCTTTCCGACACTGATGGCCGCTCCGTTGAACGAAGCCCAGGCGACCGCCTCTCGAGGCGGGTTGACGCCGGCCATGCGTCAGTACCACGAGGCCAAGCGTCAGTACCGCGATGCCATCGTGTTCTTCCGCATGGGCGATTTCTACGAGATGTTCTTTGAGGACGCGCTCGTCGCGTCGCGCGCGCTCGATCTGACGCTCACCTCCCGGTCGAAGGACGCGTCTGGCGGCGCCATTCCCATGTGCGGGGTGCCGTTCCACGCCGTGGACGGCTATCTCGCGCGGCTTGTCCGCAAGGGCTACCGCGTCGCCGTCTGCGAACAAGTCGAAGACCCGCGTAAGGCCAAGGGCGTCGTCCGGCGCGAGGTCGTACGCGTCGTGTCGCCGGGGACGCTGCTCGATCAGAACTACCTGGACGCACGTGAGCCCGCTTTTCTGATGAGCCTCGGCCCCGATCGCGGCGACGTCGTGGGCGCGGCGCTGCTCGACCTGACGACCGGTGAGTTCGTCGCGGGCGAGTACGCAGGGCCCGCGCGGTGGCAGGCCATCGACGACGAGCTGAGCGTGTTGCGCCCGCGTGAGCTCGTCGTGCCCGAGGGGACGACGCTGAGCGAGCGTGCGCCCGAGGCGGCACGCGCCGGCATCCCGGTGACGACGATCGAGGCGTGGCATTTCGATCGCGACGCGGCGACTCGCACGCTGCTCGATCAGATGCGGACGCCCTCGCTCGACGGCTTCGGCCTGTCCGCCGATGCGCCCGCGGTGCAGGCGGCCGGCGCGCTGGTCGCATACCTGCGAGACACGCAGAAAGCCGACCTCGCGCACGTCCGCACGATCACGCTTCGCCAGCAGAGCGATCGCCTGCTCGTGGATCCGATCACCCTCAAACACCTGGCCGTCGTCGAAGGCGCCGAAGGGGGACGCACCGGATCGCTGCTCGATGAGCTCGACGTCACGATCACCTCCATGGGGGGCCGGCTGCTTCGGACGTGGCTGCTGCGGCCCCTCGTCGCGATCGAGCCGATTCGCGATCGACTCGATGCGGTTGAGGAACTGGCGTTTCGGGGCGTCGAGCGCGCGAAGTTCCGCGAGGTGTTGAAAGCCGTACAGGACATGGAACGGCTTGTCGGTCGCGCGGCGCTTGGAGTCGCTGGCCCTCGCGATCTCGTGGGGCTGAAGTCATCGCTGGCCGCTGTTCCCCGTGTCCGGCATCTCCTCTCAGAGCTCAGGGCGCCGCTCATCGGCAGCCTGACCGCCGAGCTGGACGAGGTTCCCGAGGTTGGGCACGCGATCGAGGCGACGCTGCTGGACGAGCCTCCGGCGCTGGCACGAGATGGCGGCCTGATTCGAGACGGGGTCGATTCCGAGCTCGACGACCTGCGCCGGATCAGCCGATCGGGCAAGCAGGTCATTGCCGAGATGGAAGACGCCGAGCGAGCGCGCACCGGTGTCGCGTCGCTGAAGATTCGGTTCAATCGGGTCTTCGGCTACTACATCGAGGTGTCGAAAGCGAACCTGCACAACGTCCCGGCGGACTACCACCGGAAGCAGACGATCGCCGGCGGCGAGCGCTTCATCACGCCGGCGCTCAAGGAGTACGAGGAGAAGGTTCTCGGCGCCGACGAGCGGATCCTCGAGCGCGAAGTCGAGATCTTCGAGGCGCTCCGCGCGCGCGTGGCCGGGGCGGCCGCGGAGGTCCAGGCCACGGCCCGCGCGCTCTCGGCGCTCGACGTACTCGCATCTCTCGCGGAGATTGCGTCGGTCCGCAATTACACGAAGCCCCATATGCACGACGCCGACGCCATGGCCGTCGTCGATGGCCGGCATCCCGTCGTGGAGCGGCATGCCGCGGATGCGTTCGTGCCCAACGACATCGCGCTCGACGGGTCGAGCTGTCAGCTCGTGGTGTTGACCGGCCCGAACATGGGCGGCAAGTCCACGTACCTGCGACAGACCGCGCTCATCGCGTTGATGGCGCAGGCCGGCTCGTTCGTCCCGGCGCGTGAGGCCAAGCTCGGAATCGTCGATCGGATCTTCGCGCGCGTGGGAGCGTCGGACAACATCGCGCGCGGCCAGTCGACGTTCATGGTCGAGATGCAGGAGACGGCGGCCATTCTCCACCTCGCCACGTCGAAGAGCCTCGTCGTCCTCGACGAGATTGGCCGGGGCACGGCGACGTTCGACGGTCTGAGCATCGCATGGGCCGTGGCGGAATACCTCGCCACGAACCCGAAGGCGCGGCCGAAGACGCTGTTCGCGACGCACTATCACGAGTTGACGGACCTGGCGGACTCGCACGCCGGCGTCGTGAACTTCCACGTCACCGCCCGCGAGTATCACGATCAGATCGTCTTTCTCCGAAAGATCGTGCCGGGCCGATCCGATCGGAGCTACGGGATCCAGGTTGCGCGGCTCGCCGGGCTGCCGCCGACAGTGATCGCGCGCGCGCGCGAGATCCTCAGCGGGCTGGAGCAGGACGAGCTGGTACGGGGCGGCCGCCCGACGGTCACTGACGCTTCCCCTCACCAGCAGCTCGGGCTGTTTGCGCCGGCTGTCGCACAGCCGGACGATGGTCTTCGTGCGAGGCTTCGCGAGCTGGACATCAATCGGCTGACTCCGATCGAGGCCCTGACGCTGCTCGCGTCGCTCAAGAAGGACGTCGACGGTTGAGCCGCCGCTGCTTCGCGGCGGCTGTCCTGATCGCGCTGTTCGCGATGCCAGCGGCCGGCGGACCCTATGATCCCCGCTTCGAGTTCCACACGATCCGCACGCCGCACTTCCAGATTCACTTCCATTCGGGCGAGGAAGCCGCCGCCGCACGTCTCGCCGGGATCGCCGAACAGGTCTTCGATCGCCTGACGCCGCTGCTGGGTCATGTGCCGGCGGGTCGGACGCACGTCGTGCTCGTCCACCAGAACGATCAGCCGAACGGGTTCGCGATGGTCGTGCCGTGGAACGCGATTGAGATCGACGCCGTGCCGCCGGTCGGCAGCGACGAGCTCGGCAACACGGACGACTGGCTGACCTACGTCCTCACGCACGAGTTCGCACACGTCCTGCATCTGGATCGATCGCGCGGCTGGGCAAGCGTCGCGCGCGCGCTCTTCGGCCGCACGGAGATCGCTTTTCCAAATCTGACGCTGCCCGAGTGGCAGATCGAGGGCTTCGCCACGTTCGTCGAGAGCCAGGGCGGTCAGGGCCGCTTGCACGCGGGTGACTTCCTGGAAGTCCTGGATGCCGGCGCCCGCGCCGGCCGGCTCGAGCCACTCGATCGTCTCAACGGCGGCCTCATCGACTGGCCATCCGGCAGCGGGTGGTACGCCTACGGCGCCCGGTTCCATGAGTACCTGGCGCGCGCTTATGGCGCCGATCGGATCGTGGCGCTCGCGAAGCGGACGTCCGGCCGCTTCCCGTACTTTACGGCCGGGGCGTTCGACCGCGTCTACGGCAAGACCCTCGCGCTGCTGTGGCGCGAATTCGAAGCAGCGGAGATCGCTGCGGCGCGCGCGGCGACGGTCGGTGCTCCGCCGGCTCGCCAGCTCACCCACCTCGGTTTTTCAGTGAGCACGCCGCGTGTGGACAGCGACGGCGCGATCTGGTTCAGCGCGTTGAACCCGCATGGCTTTCCCGCGATCTATCGATTGCGGGCCGGCCGGGTCCAGCGCGTCGTCGATCGCTATGGCGGAAGCGGACTCACCGTCGGCCACGACGCGGTCCTCTTCGAGCAGATGGAGATTGTGCGAGGTGCGGGGCTCTCGAGCGATCTGTACGCACTCGACCGCGTTCGCACGTCAGTGCGGCGACTGACGCGTGAAGCGCGCCTCGTCGATCCAGACCTGTCGCCAGACGGTACGCGGCTCGCGGTCGTGCGCACACGGCCCGCTGGGCGTGAGTTGCTGATTCTCGACGCGACCGGGCTGCTGACGACTCGCACTCCGTTGCGGACCGGCGGACTGCCGATCGTCGCGCGCTTCGGTGACGACGGAGACGTCTTCGCGATGCCCCGATGGTCTCCCGATGGCACCCGCCTGGCCGTCGAACGCCGCCGGCTTTACGGCCCATCGGAAATCGTAGTACTGAACTCGGACCTGTCGCAGGACGGGCCGCCAATTTCCTCGCGCGGCCGAAACACGACGCCGGAATGGACCGCGGACGGCGCCCAGATCCTGTTCAGCTCCGATCGCGACGGCGGCCCATTCGCGTTGTTCGCTGCGCCAGTGGGCGGCGGAACGTCTCCGGTGAAAGTGCTCGCGCCGACTGGCGGCGCGCTCTCTCCTGCTCGAACTGCGGATGGCCTCGTCTTCGTGGGGTACACGGTTGCCGGTTCTGACCTGTTCGCGACACCCAACAATCCGCAACATGGTATCGACAACGCACAATCCGGCACCGACAACCCGAGCCAGGCCACAACCGGCGATCGGCAATCCGTAACCAACCCTCCTCAATCCGCAACGGCGTATTCACCGTGGCCGACGTTCGCGCCGCGCGGCTGGCTGCCGTTTGTCGAACAGCGTGACGACCGATGGCGGCTGGGCGGCACTGTCACCGCATTCGACGTGCTGCAGCGGCACGTCGCGACAGTGAGCGCCACATGGGCGGTGACGGGCGGGCCCGACGCGTCGGCTCTCGTGCCGGCCAGTCGGCCGGACTGGTCGGCGTCCTACTCGTACGCACGCTGGCAGCTGGTGCCGTTTGCAAGCGCGAGCGACCGCACGTCCCTCTTCGACGCGCTCAATCCGAACGGCGGCGTTGTCCCGCTCGCCGAGCGCCAACAGGACGTGGCAGGAGGCGTCTACCGCACGTTCCGCCGAGTCAAGTGGGCGCAGTCGCTACTGGGCGAAGCCCGCCTCGATCGGATCACGTCGGAGACTCCCGGCGCACGCGCGAGCGTCGACCGCACCGCCCTTGCCACGGCGTGGACGATCGACACCACGCGGCGGTACGGCTATTCCGTCAGCGCGGAGCACGGAATCCGGGCCGGCGCCACCGCGGAAGCTTTCAAGGAGATGGGCGCCGACGATCGCACCGCAGAGGATCTGACCGCGGACATTCGTGCGTACGTGCCCCTCGGGTTCAGTCGCGCAGTGCTGGCGCTTCGCGCGGCTGGTGGGACTTCCATCGGCGCCCCGGGCGTTCGGCGTCTCTTCCGTCTGGGTGGGAACGACGGCGACCCGTCACCAGGCACCTTCGGCGACGACGCGATCAGCCTCCTGCGCGGATTCCAGAACGGGGAATTCGGCGGCACGCATGTGGCGCTCGCCAATCTCGAGGCGCGAATTCCTCTCGGGTGGCCGCAGCGGGGCTGGGGGACATGGCCGATCTTTTTCAGAAACGTCCACGGGACGGCGTTTGCCGATATCGGCAATGCGTGGCGCGACACCGCGACCTGGGCCGATGCCAAGGTCGGCGCCGGCGGAGAGCTTTCGACGGATGTCGTGGTTTTCTACGGGGTGCCGCTGACCTGGACGGCCGGCGTAGCCTGGGGGCACGACGGCGCCGGTGTCGTGCCCGATCAACGAAGCGTCTATTTCCGTGTGGGACGGTCGTTCTGAAGGCGAACTTCAGACTTCAGACTCGGACTTCAGACGACGGTTAGCCCTTCAGGGCGTCCAACTGCTTTTTCGCATCAGCCGCGTACGGCGACGTCGCGAACTCGGTCGTCACCCGCTCGAAGGTCTGCCGCGCCTCGGTCGTCTTCCCCGCTGCCACGTACGCCTGACCGAGTTGCACGAGAATGGCGTCTACCGGCAGGTCGCCCTTGGCGTCCAGCGAAAGATCGCGGAGCGTCGCGATCGCGGCGTCGTACTTCTTGTCCTGCACGTCGCATTGCGCCAGGGCGAGCTTCGCCATGCGGCCGTACAGGCCTTGTCCGTCGATCTCCACGAGCTTCTGATATTGAGCGCGAGCGTCCGCCATGCGGTCCAGCGTCGCCAGCGCCGCGCCGGCGCGGTACCGCGCGAAGAGCCCCGCGTCGGTCGTTGGAAACTGATCGGCCGTCGCCTCGAACTTCGGGATGGCTGCCTCGAGCTTCGCGCGCTCACTGGGGTAACTGCCGGCGGGAGGCGGCGGAGGCGCCGGCTGGCCAGGCAAAGCCTGAACCGGCGGCACGACCTGCGCCTCGGCGATGGTCAGCGCCTGGGCCAGGAGGGCCGCGGCCTCGTCTGCCCGATGGGAACGATACCAATAGAGGCCGCCGGCGATTGCGCCGGCGATCAGCACGACGCCCACGACGGTCGTGACGATCGATCGGTTCTTGTCGAATCGGGCGTACGCCTGCTGCAGAGTGTCGCTGATCTCGTCGTGTTTCAGATGCTGTCGTTCGCTAGTTTTCATAGATGGGTGCGGCCCCGACTGCCGAACACTTCATTCTAGCTCAAGCGGCCCTATCCGGCTACTTCAGCACCGTTTCGAAGAACTCCTGCTGCACCTGCCCTGTTGTCGCGTCGGCCTTCACGGTGCCGATGGCCTTCACGATGCCCGCGACGCGGTGCTCGACGAGCATCCGCCCCAGCTCGGGCGTCGCGACGACGCCGTTGCCGGCGTAGTGATTCGGGAACCGGGCGTACCACCAGATGGCGGTGTAGAGATCCGGCAGCTGCAGGCGATGCTGATCCGCGCCCGACTCGCTCGTCGCCCGATCCAGATGCACGAGATCGGGCCGGAGCGCGAGCAGCGTCGCCGTTTCGGTTTCGCCGGCGTGCATGTCGGTCGAGGGATCGGATTTTCTGACGCGCGCGACTTCGCTCGCGAAGCCCTGATCGCCACCCGGCTCATGCAGGTAGACGACGTAGTCGCGCTGGTGCTCGAGCTGCGCCTGCACGAAGAAGCGCAGGAAGTTCGGGTTTCCGCCGTGGCTGTTCACGATGAGGATCTTCTTGAAACCATTGCGGGCGATCTCAGCGCACGTCGCGTCCAGCAAGTCCCAGATCAGCCGCGCCGGCAACGCAAACGTGCCCGGTTCGTGCCGCGCCTCGTAGATCTGTCCGTAGAAGTAGTCCGGGAAGACGACGGCGTATTCCTGCTTCACGGCGCGAGCGACCAGGTCGCGCGACTGAATCAAGTCCGATCCAATCGGCGCGTGCGGTCCGTGCTTCTCGAGAATGCCGATCGGCAGGATCGCGGTCTGGTGGGACTTCTCGAGGGCTTTGGGCCAGTCGCTCGCGGTGAGCTCGTCCCAGCGGGTCGGCAGATCCTGGGCCGCCGCCGGTGTGGCGACCAGCAACAGCAGGCCAAAAACGGCAAGGCGCATGACGGAACCTCCGGGCAAGAAGGATGGACTGCCGCAGGCTATCAGACGTGAGACCAGAGGGGCGAAATGGTGCGCGTGCCCAGACTCGAACTGGGGACCTTCCGCTTAGGAGGCGGATGCTCTATCCACCTGAGCTACACGCGCACGTCGGGTGCAAGTGCTAGTTTACCAAGTGCTTCTGCTGGCTGTCTTCGTTCTCGTTGCCCGTTGGCGGATGCTCTCAGAACCCTCAGGTGCAACGAAGTGCAACGGTTCCGTGCCGAATCGCCGCATCGACTCCTGCAAGCCGCCCCGCATGACGTTCAAGTAGGTGCGCGGTGATCGCTATGCCCACATCCTCCGAAGCGACACGCGAAGTTCCAAATCGCAGCATCGATGACGCTGTCTAGCAAGGACCACTCGGCCGGATTCAAGGTGTGTTGGCATTGCACTCCACAAACCCGTCGCTTAGGGAATTCCCTGAGTCGACAGCCTTGCCCGTGCTTCCTAGGATGGGGTTTCCGGCCAACCTAGAAATTCCGATGCGAGACGAACGCCTCGCCGATCGCCGTATCAATCGTTTAACGCTTTCCGTCGTCACGATGGACTCAGAGCGTGAGCGGCCCATCGCCTGGGAACTCACAAAGCGCCGCGGCGTGGGAGACGGTGAACGGTTCGTCTTGCGCTTCATCGAGAAGAACCGCCCTCCCGGTGGCCCGCTCTGGACGATCCGACGAGGGACCGAACTCACCCTTGAACCGGCGAAAGTACAAGCCGTCTCTGCCGGGATCTCACTCCAGTCTTTCTACGAGGCACTAGCCCGCGCCCGTCACGATTTCAACGTCACGTAGGCGATCGCTCTCTTGACGATCCGCTCCGGGGCGAACCCGCTGCTTCGGTCGCGACTTGTTCAGTGGGCTGTGCCTCGGCACGGGCCATGCAGCGCCAGTGATCAGAATGCCGGATGACACACCTCGGCTTCGTATTCAAACGGACCGTCGACGGGACAGGCTCCAGATTCCTCCCTGTCCACGATGCGGCAATCGAGCAGCCGAGATCGTCATGCGCCTCACTGTCATGCTGCCCACAGTGTGGGACCCTCTGGCGCCTCGAGCGCCCGATCGCCGTAAAGCTGCAGGAGCGCTGAACGAGTCTCGATCATGGCCTGTAGGCCTCCAGGATCCGGGTGCGCGATGAGTACATCAGGGGCGGTCATGCCGCGTCATCAGGAGGCGCATCATCTCCATGAGATCGGGCGCCACGCGAAAGGCGGTTAGTTCCTTCGGACTCATCGTAGATACACGTTTATACGACGTTCTACTTATAGCGTCGAGTCGCAACCAGCCAGCCTCGCGCCTGCAGCTGTCGCCGCTTCTCGGCGGCCGCAGCTTCGAGCTCGTCCCACGTCTTGAAGACCTGACTCGCGCGCAACTCGCCGTCCCACTCGCACCACAGCTCGAGACCGACGCAGTCAATCGGCCGCACTCGCGCGATCGCCTCATGTCCTGACTTCCTGAGCGTCCAGAGTGACGGCTCGATCGTGATCGCCGACTCGAGTCGTTTGGGCGCCACGTGGCCTGGCGACCACCAGCCGGGAACGGGACCGCTCGGGTGGAAAGGGAGGCATGGGTGCTCCGATGGCCCTTCAAGTCGCGCCTACGTGTTCGGTTCGATGACAGACTCGCGTTTGTCAGTAGCGGTGGCCCATGAGGCTGTTCCGCACGGACGTCAACGACGCGGCATGCGGCACCAATGGCGAAGATGGGACGCGATGAGGACGGCAGGCCTAGCGGGTGACAATGTGCGGATCGTGTGCTGTCCGGCACCAACACGCCACAGGTGGCACCGTTCCACACGGCGGAACCGCGAGAGGACAGTCCGAGCGTTCCGTTCGCTTGAATTCCCGAAGTTCACAAGCGATGCGCTGATTGGAGACGCGCGATGACTATAGCGAGAGTCAGCATCCTCGGCCTCCTCGTCGTCGGTCTCGCTCTGAACACATCGTCAGCCCAAACTGGCGCCCAGGAGTTGAAGATTCAAGAGACGGGACCCCAAGGGGCCGTTACAACAAAAATCGTCGGAAGGCTCATCGACTTCGATAAGGCACCGATCGGTGGTGCGGACATAGGAATCGCAACTTGGCGCGGTTCGGTGTGGCAGCCGCTGACCAAAACTGGGGAAGACGGATCCTACAGCCTCTCTGCGGCCTTGCAACCCGGGGGATACCAGCTGATCGCCGCGTTGGGTGGCTTCCGAGTCGCTCGGACTAGTTTCGAGGTTCGGTCCGCAGAGGAGGAATCGCCCCGATTCATCAATCTCGTTGCGACACGTGACGACGCGCAGTTAGACGCACTCCCACAGCGGGCGCCAAGGGTTGCGTTGTTGCCGCCGGGAGAGTTCCCACCACCGGCGCAGGCAGCGCCGACAGG
>JBKPSY010000056.1:0-23363 GCA_046735235.1 Acidobacteriota bacterium
GGCGACAACACGTCGATCACGGCGGAGCTGATCACGCCGGTGGCGATCGAGAAGGGCGCGCGGTTCGCGATTCGCGAAGGCGGCCGGACGGTGGGCGCCGGGACGATTACGGAAATCATCGCGTAGCAGGCCGCGGGCCGCGGGCAGCGGTCAGGATCGACTGCTGCCAGCCGCCAGCCGTCAGCCGCCAGCGATAAGGACTCAGCAATGTCAGCCATGTTCAGCGACAAGATTCGCATCCGCCTGAAGGCGTATGACTACCGGGTGCTCGACCAGTCGACTGGCGAGATCGTCGAGACGGCCAGGCGCACGGGCGCGCGCCTGGCCGGGCCGATTCCGCTGCCGACCGAGCGCAACCGCTGGACGGTGCTGCGCTCGCCGCACGTGGACAAGAAGTCGCGCGAGCAGTTCGAGATCCGGACGCACAAGCGGCTGATCGACATCTTCGAGCCGACGCCGCAGACCGTGGACGCGCTGATGAAGCTGGATCTGCCGGCCGGCGTGGACGTCGAAATCAAGGCGTTCGGGAAGGAACACGGGAAGTAGCCATGGTCACCGGAATCATCGGCAGAAAAGTCGGCATGACGCAGCTGTTCGCCGAGGACGGAACCGTCCAGCCGGCGACGGTGTTGAAGGCCGGTCCGTGCGTGGTCGTGCAGGGCAAGACCGCACAGACCGACGGATACGAGGCCGTGCAGCTCGGGCTGGTCGAGGCCAAGACGCCGAAGGTGACCAAGGCCATTGCCGGCCACCACAAGAAGGCCAACGTGCCGCCGACGCGCGTGCGTCGCGAGGTCACGCTGGCCAAGGGCACGGCCGCTCCCGCCGCTGGCGAGCAGGTGCTGGTCGGCGCGGTGTTCGCAGCCGGCGAGCGCGTGGACGTCATCGCCACCAGCCGCGGGCTCGGGTTCCAGGGCGTCGTGAAGCGCCACCACTTCGCAGGCGGCGCGGCGACGCACGGCTCGATGTTCCACCGTGCGCCCGGATCGATTGGCGCCAGCTCATACCCCTCGCGCGTCGTCAAGGGCATGCGCGCGGCGGGGCACATGGGCAACAAGCGCGTCACCACCCGGAACCTCAAGGTCGTGAGAGTGGACGCGGAGAACAACCTCCTGATCGTGCGCGGCGCCGTGCCGGGCGCGGCCGGCGGGTACGTGCTGATTCGCAAGGCCATCGCGGCCAAGCCCGAGCCGAAGCCACAGGCCGAGCCGCCGACGAAGGGCAAGGCGAAGCCAAAGAAGTAGGGCGGGGCTTCAGCCCCGCCGAACAGCTGACAGCTGACGGCTGATGGCTGGCAGCTACAGAGAAACAGACATGACTGTAGACGTAGTCAATTCGCAGAACCAGAAGGTCGGCTCCTTCGACGTGCGCGACGAGGTGTTCGGCGGACGCGTGAAGACCGATCTGATCTGGGAGTCGGTGACGCGGCAGAACGCCAGCGAGCGCCGCGGCACGCACGCGACGAAGACCCGCGCGGACGTGAGCGGCAGCGGCAAGAAGCCGTGGCGGCAGAAGGGCACCGGCCGCGCGCGCGTCGGCGAGATCCGCAACCCGCTCTGGCGCAAGGGCGGCACCACGTTCGGGCCGCAGCCGCGGAGCTACGACTACCAGCTCCCGAAGAAGGTCGAGAAGGGCGCCCTGCGCGCCGCGCTCGCGCAGAAGCTGCGCGACGGCCACGTGCTCGTGGTCGATGCGCTGACGGCCAGCGCCGTGAAGACCAAGGCGGCGGCGGAACTGCTGAAGGGGCTCGGCGTGAACGGCAAGACGCTGATTGTCGACGTGACGCCAGACGAGAACTTCGCGTTGTCGGTGCGGAACATCGCCGGCGTGAAGCTCGTGCCCTCCAACCGCGTGACGGCGCGCGATGTCGCCGATACCGTGAGAGTCGTCGCCACGCGCGCGGCCCTCGAGCGCCTGCAGGAGGTGCTGTCGTGAAGCTCACCGACGTCATCCGCCGGCCCCTTGTCACCGAGAAGACGACCATCCTCCGCGAGGACGGACGCACGCTCGTGCTGCAAGTGGCACGCGACGCCAACAAGATCGAGATTCGCCACGCCGTCGAGCATCTGTTCGGCTCGAAGGTCGCCGACGTGCGCACGACGAGCATGCGCGGCAAGCTGAAGCGCCAGGGCCGCTTCGTGGGTCGCCGGCCGGACTGGAAAAAGGCGTACGTCCGGCTCAAGGACGGCGAGAAGCTGCCTGAATTCATCGAGGGGGCCTAGGCATCATGCCCATTCGCACTTACAAGCCGACTTCGCCGGGCCGTCGTTTTCAGACGGTGCAGGTGTTCGACGAGATCACCGAGACCAAGCCCCATCGTCCGCTCACCGAGCCGCTGAAGAAGTCGGGCGGGCGGAACAACCGCGGCGAGGTCACGTCGTGGTGGCGCGGCGGCGGCCACAAGCGCCTGTATCGCGTGATCGACTTCAAGCGCGACAAGAAGGACATCCCGGCGACGGTCGCGACGATCGAGTACGACCCGAACCGGTCGGCGCGCATTGCGCTGGTCACCTACGCGGACGGCGAGAAGCGCTACATCCTGCAGCCGCTCGGCCTGAAGGTCGGCGACACGATCGTCGCGGGCGTCAACGCCGACATCCTGCCGGGGAACACGCTGCCTCTGAAGAACATCCCGCTCGGCACGCTGCTCCACAACGTGGAGCTGAAGCCGGGCAAGGGCGGGCAGATCGCGCGCTCCGCCGGATCGTCCGTGCAGCTGGTGGCCAAGGAAGGCGAATACGCCTCGGTCAAGATGCCGTCGGGCGAAGTGCGCCACATCAACATGGAGTGCACGGCGACGATCGGCCAGGTGGGCAACGTCGACCACGAGAACGTCTCGATCGGCAAGGCCGGTCGCAGCCGCTGGCTGGGCAAGCGTCCGCACGTGCGCGGCGTCGCGATGAACCCGGTCGACCACCCGCTGGGCGGTGGCGAAGGCAAGACCTCGGGCGGCCGTCACCCGGTGACGCCGTGGGGCCAGCCGACCAAGGGCTACAAGACGCGCAACAACAAGAGCACGGACAAGTTCATCGTGCAGCGCAGGAAGAAGTAGGGCGGCCCTTCAGGGCCTCCCCATGGCGGGGCTGAACCCCCGCCCTACGACGGAACGAACCAATGAGCAGATCACTCAAGAAGGGCCCCTTCGTCGACACGCCGCTGCTCGAGAAGGTGGAGTCGATGAACCGGGCCAACGAGAAGAAGGTCATCAAGACCTGGTCGCGGCGCTCGACGGTCGTGCCCGAGATGGTGGGGCACACCCTGGCCGTGCACAACGGCCGCAAGTTCATCCCGGTGTACGTGACCGAGAACATGGTCGGGCACAAGCTGGGCGAGTTCGCGCCGACGCGGACGTTCAAGGGCCACGCGGCCAAGGCCGACAAGGCCGCCGCGCCGGCGGCTCCGGCCGCCGCGGGCAGCAAGTAGGGCGGAGGACGACATGGTGCAAGCGGAAGCCACGGCGCGCTACATCCGTACGTCCGCGCAGAAGGCGGGGCTGGTCCTCGCGCTGATTCGCGGCCGCGCGGTGAACCACGCGCTCGCGACCCTGCAGTTCACGAAGAAGACCGTGGCGCGGGACATCGAGAAGGTGCTGCGGTCGGCGATCGCCAACGCGCAGCAGAAGGACGGCTTCGGCGGCGACGTCGAGCGCCTGTTCGTGTCGGCCTGCTACGCGAACCAGGGCCCGTCGCAGAAGCGCGTGCGTCCGGCCCCGATGGGCCGCGCGTTCCGCGTCGTCAAGCGAACCACGCACCTGACGGTCGCCGTGACCGAGAAGCCGATCAAGATCAAGGTAGCGCCGGTCGCCGCGGGCGGGCCCGCCAAGGCGAAGGCACCGAAGAAGGCCACAACGAAGGCGCCGAAGGCGTCGGCGACCAAGGAGTAGCTCGTGGGTCAGAAAGTTCACCCGTACGGATTCCGCCTCGGGTTCAACAAGACCTGGCGGTCGCGCTGGTACTCGGATCGCGATTACGCGAAGCTCCTCCACGAGGATCTCGCGCTCCGCGACGATCTGAAGACGCGCTTCCAGCACGCCGGCGTCTCGAAGATCGAGACCGAACGCGCGGCCAACAAGCTGAAGATCGACATCTACACGAGCCGCCCCGGCATCATCATCGGCCGCAAGGGCACCGAGGTCGACAAGCTGAAGCAGGAAGTGCAGAAGCGCACGAGCCGCGAGGTCTTCATCAACATCCAGGAGATCCAGAAGCCCGAGCTCGACAGCCAGCTGATCGCCGAGTCGGTCGCCATGCAGCTCGAGAAGCGCGTGGCGTTCCGCCGCGCGATGCGCAAGGCCGTCGAGTCGGCGCTGCGCTTCGGCGCGCGCGGCATCAAGGTGCGCGTGTCGGGCCGGCTGAACGGCGCGGAAATCGCGCGCTCGGAGTGGTACTTGCACGGCCAGCTGCCGCTGCAGACGCTCCGCGCGGACGTGGACTACGGCTTCGCGGAAGCCAGCACGACCTACGGCCAGATTGGCGTGAAGGTGTGGCTCTACAAGGGTGAGCGGCTGCGGCCTCGCGTCGGCCGCGAAGAGGAATACCGCGAGCGCGGTCCGCGTCGCGGCGCTCCGGCGCCCGCGGGACGACGATAGGGTTGATGGTTGTCGATTGCGGATTGTTGGTTGACACAACCCGCAACCCGCAATCCGCAGCCGGCAACGGAGATTACGCATCATGTTGATGCCGAAGAAGGTCAAGTTCAGAAAGCAGCAGCGCGGGCGCATGGCCGGCAAGGCCTGGCGCGGCTCGGACGTCTCGTTCGGAGACTACGGGCTGAAGGCGCTCGAGCCCTGCTGGCTCACGGATCGCCAGATCGAGGCGGCGCGCGTGGCGATGACGCGCTTCATCAAGCGCGGCGGGAAGATCTGGGTGCGCGTGTTCCCGGACAAGCCGATCACCAAGAAGCCGCAGGAAACCCGCATGGGCAAGGGCAAGGGCGCGCCCGAACAGTGGGTGTGCGTCGTCCGGCCGGGCCGGATCCTCTTCGAGATGGAAGGCGTCAACGAGCCGGACGCCCGCCAGGCGATGAAGCTGGCGGCGGCCAAGCTGCCGATCCTCACGAAGTTCGCGACGCGGTTCGCCGAGGAGCGGGTGTGATGGCCAAGATAGTGGAGCTGCGGGACCTGTCGCTCGACGAGCTGCGGTCGAAGGAAAAGGATCTCGACGACCAGCTGTTCCGGCTGCGGATCCAGAAGTCGATGGGGCAGCTGGACCAGCCGCTCAAGGTGCGCGGCGTCCGCCGCGACCTCGCGCGGGTGAAGACGTTGCTGCGTGAGAAGAAGGCGTAGCGCAGGGATCGAACAATGAGCAAAGCAGAGAAGCTCGGAACCGTGGTGAGCGACAAGATGACCAAGACGGTCGTCGTTGCCGTCGAACGCGTGATCCGTCACGAGCTGTACGGCAAGGCCGAGCGCCGCACGACGAAGTTCGTCGCGCACGACGAGCAGGGCGCGAAGGAAGGCGACGAGGTCGTCATCGTCGAGAGCCGCCCGCTCAGCCGCCGCAAGCGCTGGGTGGTGACGCGCGTCGTCCGCAAGGCGGCAAGGATCTAAGGAGGGCGCCATGATTCAGATGCGTTCGATCCTCGACGTCGCCGACAATTCCGGCGCCCGGAAGATCGCCGTCATCAACCCGATCGGCGGTTCGGCCGGCCGCTACGCGCGGCTCGGCGACATCGTCACCGCCTCGGTGAAGGAAGCCACGCCCGACGGCACCGTGAAGAAGGGCCAGGTCGTGAAGGCCGTCATCGTGCGCACCCGGAAGGAGCAGCGCCGCCGCGACGGCAGCTACATCCGGTTCGACAGGAATGCCGCCGTGCTGATCAACGATCAGGGCGAGCCGGTCGGCACCCGCGTGTTCGGCCCGGTCGCCCGTGAGCTGCGCGAGCGGAAGTTCATGAAGATCGTCTCGCTCGCGCCCGAGGTGCTCTAGCAATGTCTCGTCTGCAGACCCCGATCCGGAAGAACGACACCGTCCTCGTCACGACGGGGAAGGACCGCGGCAAGAAGGGCCGCGTCATTCGCATCGTGGCGGAGAAGAACCGCCTGATCGTCGAGGGCGTGAACCTGATCAAGCGCCACACGCGGCCCAACCCGGCCAAGAACATCAAGGGCGGCGTGGTCCAGCGCGAGGCCGCGCTTCACGCGAGCAACGTGCAGCTGGTGTGCCCCGAGTGCGGCGCCCAGACGCGGATCGGGCACAAGGTGCTCGAAGACGGCCGCAAGGTCCGGATCTGCCGCAAGTGCGAGGGAGTGGTCGACAAATGAACCGCGTACGCGAGCGTTATCTGAAAGACGTCGTGCCGGCCCTGAAGAAGGAGTTCGGCTACGCCAACGTGATGGCGATCCCGAAGATCTCGAAGGTCGTCATCAACATGGGACTCGGCGAGGCCACGAGCAACGCGAAGATCGTGGACGTGGCCTCGGACGAGCTGTCGCGGATCGCGGGCCAGAAGGCGACCGTCCGCCGGGCCAAGAAGTCCATCGCGGCCTTCAAGGTGCGCGAGGGCATGGCCGTCGGCGCGATGGTCACGCTGCGGGGCGAGCGGATGTACGAGTTCCTCGACCGCCTGGTCAGCATCGCGCTGCCGCGCGTGCGCGACTTCAAGGGCATCTCGGGCAAGGGCTTCGACGGCCGTGGCAACTACACGCTCGGCCTCCGGGACCAGATTCTCTTCCCTGAGATCGACTACATGAAAGTGGACAAGGCCCGCGGCATGAACGTCTCGGTCGTCACCACGGCCAAGACCGACGAAGAAGCCCGCAAGCTGCTGCAGCTCATCGGGCTGCCGTTCAGGAGCAATTAGCAATGGCGACGACGGCGAAGATTGCCAAGGAAGCCAAGACCCAGAAGTACAAGATTCGTGCGCGCAACCGCTGCAAGCTCTGCGGCCGGCCGCGGGCATACATGCGGAAGTTCGCGCTCTGCCGCCTCTGCTTCCGCAAAGCGGCGCTCGAGGGCGATGTCACGGGCGTGACGAAGAGCAGCTGGTAGAACGAACATGACTGATCCCATTTCCGACATGCTCACCCGCGTACGAAACGCGGTGGCTTCCAAGCACGCGCGGGTCGATGTGCCGGCATCGAAGCTGAAGGCCGAGATTGCGCGCATCCTCGCCGACGAGGGCTACATTCACGGCTTCAAGACGGTCGCTGCCGCCGCCGGTGCGCCGGCCGAGCGTCAGGTGATTCGCCTGTTCCTGAAGTACGGACCGCACGGCGAGAAGGTGATCACGGGCATTCAGCGCGTGAGCCGTCCCGGCCGTCGGGTCTACTTCGGCCGCGACGACGTGCCGCACGTGCTCGGCGGACTCGGCACCAGCATCCTGACGACGTCGCGCGGCGTGATGAGCGGGCGCGACGCGGCGAAGGCTGGCGTCGGCGGTGAAGTGCTCTGCAACGTGTGGTAAATGCCGTACGTAGGGCGGTCCTTCAGGGCCGCCGGGCGGCGGGGCTGAAGCGCCGCCCTACGGCGTGATTGAGGAATCAGGATCATGTCTCGCATCGGAAAGAAACCCATCGTGCTGCCGACGGGCGTCACCGCCCAGATTTCGGACGGCGCCGTCGAGGTCAAGGGCCCGAAGGGGCAGCTGCGTCAGCCGCTGCCGCCGGGCATCGCGTTCGAGCTTGCCGACGGGCAGCTCCACGCGAAGACGGTTCGCGAGGACAAGGACCTCGGGAAGTTCCACGGCCTCGGGCGTTCGCTCGTCGCCAACGCGGTGCAGGGCGTGACGGAGGGCTTCAAGAAGGAGCTCGACATCGTCGGCGTCGGCTACCGTGCCGAAGCGAAGGGACGCCAGGTCGTGCTGGCGCTCGGCTACTCGCATCCGTGCGTGTTCGACCTGCCGGCGGGTATCGACGTGGCCGTGTCGAACCAGACACACCTGGTGGTGACCGGCGTCGATCGCCAGCTGGTCGGGCAGGTCGCGGCCGACCTGCGCGCGCTGCGCAAGCCGGATCCCTACAAGCAGAAGGGCGTCCGCTACACCGGCGAAGTCCTGAAGAAGAAGGTCGGGAAGACGGGCGCCTAAGTGCGAAGGTGCGGAAGTGCGAACGTACTGACCCGCTACGCCAGGTAAATCGATCATGAAGATTCAGACCAAGGAAGATCGCCGCGACCGCATCAAGATGCGGCTCCGCAAGCACATCGACGGCACGGCCGATCGGCCGCGGCTCTCGGTGTTCCGCAGCCTGTCGCACATCTACGCGCAGGTCATCGACGACCGCACCGGCACGACCGTGGCGTCGGCCTCGACGACCGAGTCAGCGCTGAAGGGCGGGCTCACGAAGGATGCCAAGGGCGGCAACGTAAAAGGCGCCGCGGCCGTCGGGCAGGCGATCGCGGAGCGGCTCAAGGCGAAGGGGATCACCCGCGTGGTCTTCGATCGGAACGGCTTCCTGTATCACGGCCGGATCAAGGCAGTCGCCGACGCGGCGCGCCAGGCAGGGCTGGAGTTTTAGTGATGAGAACGCGCGAACGGATTGACGCGTCGCAGCTCGACCTGCGCGACACGGTGGTGGCCATCAACCGGGTCACCAAGGTCGTCAAGGGCGGCAAGAACCTGAGCTTCAGCGCACTCGTGGTGGTCGGCGACGGCCACGGCGTGGTGGGCTTCGGCGTCGGGAAGGCGAAGGAAGTGCCGTCGGCGATTAAGAAGGGCATCGAGGCGGCCAAGAAGGGCCTGATCCGAGTGCCGCTGCAGGGCACGACCGTCCCGCACACCATCACCGGCAAGTTCGGCGCCGGCAGCGTGCTGCTGAAGCCCGCGCCCGATGGCACCGGCATCATCGCAGGGGGCGCCGTGCGCGCCGTCGTCGAGGCCGCCGGTATCACGAACGTGCTGACAAAGTCGCTCGGCTCGGCCAACCCGCACAACGTCGTACGTGCGACGTTCACCGGGCTGTCGGAGCTGAAGGATCCGGCGACCGTGGCACGGCTGCGCGGCAAGGATCTGCAGGAGATGACGGCGCGTTCCTAAAGTTGTAGCCGGCGGCAGGCAGCAGGCAGCGAGTGGCTGCGGCGAGGAACATCGCGCTGCCATAGGGTGGCTGCCAGCTTCCTGCGGCCTGCCGCCGGCTACAGAGATCAGTCATGACCGATCAGAAGAAGCAACTGAAAATCACCCTCGTGAAGAGCACGATTGGCTTCAACGAGAACCAGGCCAAGGTCGTCGAGAGCCTCGGGCTCCGGAAGATCCGCCACTCGGTGACGCTGCCGGATACGCCCGAAGTGCGGGGCGCGATCCTCAAGGTGCGACACCTGGTGACGGTCGAAGGATAGTCGCGCCATGGAGAAGAAGGACAAGGCGTTCGGCCTGCACGATCTGAAGCCGGCGGAAGGATCCAAAGACAAGCGCGCCTTCCGCGTGGGACGCGGCCAGGGCTCGGGCAACGGCAAGACCGCCGGCCGCGGGCACAAGGGTGCGCAGTCGCGCTCGGGCTTCAAGTTCAAGCGCGGGTTCGAAGGCGGCCAGATGCCGCTGCATCGGCGCGTGCCGAAGCGCGGCTTCACGAACATCTTCCGCACCGAGTACGCCGTCGTGAACGTCGATCGGATTGCGGAGGTCTTCGACGCCGGCACGGTCATCACGCCCGAGCTGCTGCAGCAGAAGGGCCTGGTGGCGCGCGGCGCCGAGAAGGTCAAGGTGCTCGCGCGCGGTGACGTCGCGAAGGCGCTGACCATCAAGGCGCACAAGTTCAGCGGCAAGGCGGCCGAGAAGATCGCCGCCGCCGGGGGCTCGACGGAAGTTCTGTAGTCCGAAGTCCGGAGCCAGAGGACGGAATGATCGACAGTCTGCGCAACATCTTCCAGGTCGGCGAGCTGCGCAACCGGGTGCTCTTCACGCTCGGGATGCTGGCGGTGTATCGCATCGGCAACCACGTCGTCGTGCCCGGAGTGAACACCGAGGCGCTGGCGCTGCTGGCCGACCAGGCCAGAAACACGATGTTCGGCCTCTACGACATGTTCTCGGGACAGAACCTGTCGAAGATGACGATCTTCGCGCTGGGCATCATGCCCTACATCAGCGCGTCGATCATCCTGCAGCTGCTCACGGTCGTCTGGCCCTACCTCGAGCGCCTGTCGCACGAGGGCGAGCTCGGCCGGCGCAAGATCACGCAGTACACGCGGTACGGGACGATTTTCCTGTCCATCGTCCAGGCCGCGGCCATCGCGCTCTTCCTCGAGCGCCAGACGAACATCGCCGGCGGCCTGCCGCTCGTGTATCACGGCGGCTGGGGCTTCCGGCTGATGACGATCCTCACGCTGACGACGGGCTCGGCCCTCGTCATGTGGATCGGCGAGCAGATCACCGAGCGCGGCATCGGCAACGGCATGTCGCTCATCATCTTCGCCGGGATCGTCGTCGGCCTCCCGCGCGCCGTGCTGACGACCTTCGATCAGCTGCGGACCGGGCAGATGGGCATCATCCGCCTGCTGCTGCTCGTGGTGATGATGGTGGTGGTCATCGCCGCGATCATCTTCATGGAGCGCGGACAGCGGCGCGTCACGGTGCAGTACGCAAAGCGGCTCGTCGGCAGACGCATGTACGGCGGCACGAGCACGCACATCCCGCTGAAGGTGAACACGGGCGGCGTCATCCCGGTGATCTTCGCCAGTTCGCTGCTGGCGTTCCCGGCGACGATCGCGGGTGTCTTCTCGAACGGCGGCTGGGTGCAAAAGCTCGTCACGCAGCTGGCCTACGGGATGCCGCTCTACAACCTGCTGTACGTCACCGGCATCATCTTCTTCGCGTACTTCTACACGGCCATCATCTTCAACCCGGATGACGTCGCGGAGAACATGCGGAAGTACGGCGGGTTCGTGCCGGGCATCCGGCCGGGCAAGCGCACGGCCGAGTACATCGACACGATCCTGACGCGGATCACCCTGGTCGGCGCGGTCTACCTCGCGCTGATCGCGATCCTGCCCGAGTTCCTGATCACGGGCTTCAAGGTCGCGCCGATTCCGTTCATCGGCGAGCGGCTCGACGCGGTGCTACCCGAGTGGTTCACGCAGGGCATGAACGTCACGTTTTACTTCGGGGGCACGTCGCTGCTGATCATCGTCGGCGTGGCGATGGACACGGTGCAGCAGGTGGAATCGCAGCTCATCATGCGGCACTACGACGGGTTCATGAAGAAGACGCGCATCCGCGGCCGCCGCGGCTGACGTCGCGTTGATCCGGCAGGGCCTGGACCATCGCATGGCGCTGAACCTCGTGATGATCGGCCCGCCGGGCGCGGGCAAGGGCACCCAGGCGGCGCTGCTCTGCAGGCAGTACGGCATCCCGAAGATCTCGACGGGAGACATCCTGCGGGAAGCGGTGGCGGCGGGTTCCACGCTCGGCCGGGAAGTGCAGCACATCATCGGGGCCGGGCGGCTGGTGAGCGACGACATGATCATCAAGGTCGTCGGCGAGCGGTTGATGGAGCCGGACGCGAAGAAGGGCTTCGTGCTCGACGGCTTCCCGCGCACCGTCGTCCAGTCGCACGCGCTCGACGGCATGCTCGTCGGCCGCGGGCCGCTGGTGGTGGTGGTGCTCGACGTGCCGACGCCCGAGCTCGTCAAGCGGCTGGCATGGCGCCGGGTGTGCGCGGACTGCGGCACCAGCTACGGCGTCGGCGAAGTGCCAGAGCTGTCGGGCGAGCGCGTCGAGGGAGCGGTCGAAGCGGGCCGGTGCCGGAAGTGCGGCGGACCACTGGTCCAGCGGCCGGACGACGACGACTCGGTGGTGCGGGATCGGCTGCAGGTGTACGAAGAGCAGACGCGACCGCTGGTGGAATTTTACAAGGATCGACCGACCTACGCGGTCGTCAACGGGCTGCAGTCGCAGGACAAGGTGACCGCGGACCTGAAGCGCGCGATCGAGCGCGCCATGGCGATCGGGGACTCGGAAGAGCGCGGGCGGGCGCGCGCATGATTATCTGCAAGTCGCCATCGGAACTCGAGCGCATGAAGGCCGCCAACCAGGTGGTGGCCGAAACGCTGCAGGCGCTGCGCGAGGCGGTGCGCCCGGGCGTGACGACGGGCGAGCTCGACGCGCTGGCCGAAGCGAGGATTCGCGCGGCGGGCGCCGAGCCGGCGTTCAAGGGGTATCACGGGTTCCCGGCGAGCCTGTGCGCCTCGGTGAACGAGGAAGTGATTCACGGGATCCCGTCGCAACGCGAGCTGATGGAAGGCGATATCGTCTCGCTCGACATCGGCGCCGTGCTGGACGGGTTCTACGGCGACTCGGCGATCACGGTGCCGGTGGGCCGCGTCAGCGAGTTGGCGGCGCAGTTGCTGGAAGTGACCGAGGAGTCGCTGCACCAGGCGATTGCGCAGGTGAAAGTCGGCGCGCGGGTGTCGGACCTGGGGCACGCCGTGCAGACGCACGTCGAGCGGCACGGGTTCAGCGTCGTCCGGGAGTTCGTCGGCCACGGGATCGGGAGCAAGCTCCACGAGGAGCCGCAGATTCCGAACTACGGGCCGGCAGGACGCGGCCCGCGGCTGGCCGAGGGCATGGTCCTGGCCATCGAGCCGATGGTGAACATGGGCAAGCCCGCCGTGCGGGTGCTCTCGGACGGCTGGACGGCGGTGACGAAAGACGGCCTGTTGTCGGCCCATTTCGAGCACACCGTGGCGGTGACGGCGCTTGGGCCGCTGGTCTTGACGGCGGTCGGCGGGCCAGCCGTGGCCCGCGCGGACGGCTACTGGGTCTCGCCCCAGACGGTCCGTTCGTGAGACAATGAAAAGTTCGTCCCCCGGCATCCGGGAGGTCGAAGGGGTGGTGGTCGCGCAACTGCCAAGCGCGCTCTACCGGGTGGACGTGAGCGGCCGCGAGGTGACGGCACACCTCAGCGGGGATCCGCGGCGGAATTTCATCCGCGTGCTGGTCGGCGATCGGGTGCGTGTGTTGCTGGCGCCCGGCGACCTGACGCGGGGGCGGATTGTAGAGAGGTTGTAGCGGGCAGCGGTCAGCGGGCAGCCATCAGCGCTGCCAGCCGCCAGCTGCCAGCTGCCAGCTACAGGAAACGTGACATGAAGGTCAGAGCATCGGTTCGACGGATTTGCGACAAGTGCAAGGTTGTCCGCCGCGCGGGCGTGGTGCGGGTGATCTGCACGAACCAGAAGCACAAGCAGCGGCAGGGTTAGTGAACGTGGCGCGGTCAGCGGGCAGCGGTCGGCCGTCAGGGCTGCCAGCCGCCAGCTGACAGCTGCCAGCCAGAAGGATCATCAAAGATGGCGCGTATCGCAGGCGTGGACCTTCCCCGCACCAAGCGGGTGGAAATCGGGCTGACCTACATCTACGGCATCGGCCGGGTGCGGTCCAACGACATTCTCGAGGCGGCGGGCGTCAGCGGCGACATCCGCGTGAAGGATCTCTCCGAAGACGACGTCCGGAAGATCAGCCGCGTGATCGAGGAGCAGGGACGGGTCGAGGGCGACCTCCGGAAGGAGATCTCGCTCAACATCAAGCGGCTGATGGAAATCGGCTGCTACCGCGGGCTGCGGCATCGCCGCGGCCTGCCGGTCCACGGCCAGCGGACGCGCACCAACGCGCGCACGCGGAAGGGCCCGCGCAAGGGCGCAGTGGCCAAGAAGAAGACGGTGTAACCAGCCATGGCAAAGACCGAAGCCGCAGCGCCCGGCGCAGAAAAAGCGCCCGGCAAGAAAAAGAAGACGTTCAAGAAGCGCGGCGAGAAGCGCGTCGTGCACTCCGGGCTGGCGCACATCCAGGCGTCGTTCAACAACACCATCGTCACGATCACCGACACCGAGGGCAACGTCGTCGCGTGGTCGAGCGCCGGCGCGATCGGCTTCAAGGGCTCGCGCAAGGGGACGCCGTTTGCGGCGACGCAGGCCGCCGTGAACGCCGGAAATGCCGCCAAGGCCATGGGGCTGCGCACGGTGGAAGTTCGCGTGACCGGGCCGGGCTCGGGTCGCGAGTCGGCGATTCGCGCGCTGCAGACGATCGGCATCGAGGTGAAGTCCATCCGCGACGTCACGCCGATTCCGCACAACGGCTGCCGGCCGCCCAAGCGCCGCCGCGTCTGAAGTCTGTAGTCTGTAGTCTGTAGTCGAGTTGAGAGGCATCGAACTGAATGGCTAGATATTCCGGGCCCGCGTGCCGGCTTTGCCGCCGTGAAGGCATGAAGCTGTTCCTGAAGGGCGAGCGCTGCTACACGGACAAGTGCGCGATCGAGAAGCGCAACTTCCCGCCGGGACAGCACGGGAAGACCCGCAAGCAGAAGCTTGCCGGCTACGGCGTGCAGCTGCGCGAGAAGCAGAAGGTCAAGCGCATCTACGGCGTGCTCGAGGACCAGTTCCGCCGTTACTTCGAGGCCGCCGACCGCACGCGCGGGATCACCGGCGAGACGCTGCTCCAGCTCCTCGAGCGCCGCTTCGACAACGTCGTCTACCGGCTGGGTCTGGCGACGTCCCGGCCGCAGGCGCGGCAGCTCGTGCGCCACGGACACTTCATGGTCAACGGCAAGAAGGTCGACATCCCGTCGTACTCGCTCCGCGCGGGCGACGTCGTGACCATCAAGTCGACCAGCACCAAGAACGCGACCATCCTCCACGCGATGGAAGAGGTCAAGGGCCGCGGCGTACCGGGCTGGCTGACGTTCGACGGCGAGACCGGCAAGATCATGTCGCTGCCGACGCGCGAGCAGATCAACCTGCCCGTGCAGGAACAGCTCATCGTCGAGCTGTACTCGAAGTAGGGCGCGGCTTCAGCCGCGCCTCGTTCGCATCCACCGGCCCAGCAGCCTTGCAGACCTGCGGCGGGCGGCCGGTGGTCAACCATGCAGGTCTGGAGGCCGGAACTGCCGGCCCGTTCGCGAAAGGACACGCACGATGCTCTGGAAAGGTTTTCAGCGCCCCAAGCGCCTCGAAGTCGAGCGCGAGACGCTCACGGATCGGTTCGGCCGGTTTCACGCGCAGCCGTTCGAGCGCGGCTTCGGCACCACCATCGGCAACGCGCTGCGTCGCGTCCTGCTCTCCTCGATTGAGGGCGCCGCGATCACCGCGGTGAAGATCGAGGGCGTGCTCCACGAGTTCTCGCCGATCCCCGGCGTGGTCGAGGACGCGACCGACATCATCCTCAACCTGAAACAGATCCCGCTGAAGCTGCACGTCGACTACACGAAGACGCTGTACCTGCGGGTGAACAAGAGCGGCGAAGTCCGCGCGCGCGACATCGAGGGTGATGCGGACGTCGAAATCCTCGAGCCGGATGCCCACATCGCGACCGTCGCCGCCGGCGGCAAGCTCCAGATGGAGCTGCGCCTGAAGCGCGGCCGCGGCTACGTCTCGGCCGACAAGAACTTCGACGAGGATCTCGGGATCGGCTGGATCCCGGTCGACTCGATCCACTCGCCGGTGAAGAAGGTCAACTACCTCGTCGAGGCGGCGCGCCTGGGCCAGACGACGGACTACGACAAGCTCACGCTCGACGTGTGGACGAACGGCTCGGTGAACCCGCGCGACGCGGTCTCGCTTGCCGCCAAGCTGGTGCGCGACCACCTGAACATCTTCGTCAACCTCGACGAGACGATGGAGCAGCCGCAGGACGCGCAGGCAGAGCCGACGCGCGTCGGCGCGCTCAACGAGCATCTCGACAAGAGCGTCGAGGAGCTCGAGCTTTCGGTGCGGTCGTACAACTGCCTCAAGAACGCGAACATCCGCACGATTCGCGAGTTGGTGCAGAAGACCGAAGCCGAGATGCTGAAGACGAAGAACTTCGGGCGGAAGTCGCTGAACGAGATCAAGGAGATCCTGCAGTCGATGGGTCTCTCGCTCGGGATGCGGCTGGATCAGCCGACGGCTGCGGAGTAGCTGTAGCGGGCGGCGGTCAGCAGGCCGCGGGCAGCCGTCGATCGCTGCCAGCCGCCAGCTGCCAACCGCCAGCTACGAGGACTGAGAAGATGCGTCACAGAGTTGCACATCGAAAGCTGGGCCGGGTCACGGAGCATCGGATTGCGCTGCTCCGCAACCAGGCCACCGCGCTCATCCGCCACGAGCGGATCGAGACCACCGTGCCGAAGGCGAAGGAGCTGCGTCCCTTCGTCGAGCGCCTGATCACCATCGCCAAGCGCGGCCTGGCCGCCGGCGACGGCAACGTCAAGCTACTCAACGCGCGCCGGATGGTCCTCGCCGACATCCAGGACCGCGCCGTCGTCGGCAAGCTGTTCGACGACATCGCGCCGCGCTTCGAGTCGCGGCCGGGCGGCTACACGCGGCTCTTGCGCATCGGCTTCCGCCGCGGCGACGGCGCCGACGTCGCACAGGTGGAATTGGTCGGGAGCGAGTTCGATCCGAACGCGGAGGTCGAGAAGTCCGACGGCGCGGCCGAGAAGCCGAAGAAGTCCGTCGGCCAGCGGCTGAAGGCAGCGGCCGACCGCGTGCGCGGCAAGAAGGGCGACGTCGAGAAGACGCCGACGCCTCGTCCGTCGCGAGGCGCGCAGCGGAAGGTCACGACCCCGCGAAAGGCTGGCGGCTCGTAAGAGCAGCAGTAGGCCGGGGGGCTTGAGCCCCGGCGTTCGCCGGGTAGGTTCAGGGCGCGGTGGCTTCGGCTGTCGCGCCCTTTTTTCTGCGCATAGCCACCGGATGTGCGGATGAGATCCGCGGTAAGCAGGCGTGTTCTGTGGCAAGGGCGCGATCGGCTGGCGTATGCGTTGGACGAAGATCTCGCCGCGTGAGAACGCCGGCGTCACGGTGTTGGACGTAGAAGGCGTGATGGCGCTGTCGAACGAGGACGTGCTGGTGACGACCGTCGCGCGGGCCATCGAGAAGGGCGCCCGGAAGTTCGTGCTCAACTTCGAGAAGCAGCCCCATCTCGACAGCGGCGGCCTTGGCGAAATCGTCCGGGCCTACACCGCGTCGACCCGCCAGGGCGGCTCGCTGGTCCTGGCGAACATCCACCCGCGGATCAAGCACCTCTTCGAAATCACCAAACTCACCGACGTCATTGTCTCGTATGACAGCGAGGCGCGGGCTGTGCAGGCGCTCGGCGGCGCCTAGGTCAGACCTTCAGCGTCTTCAGGTACGCGACACTCGGCGTCGTCAGCTCCATGCTCATCTCGACGAAGTAGTTCTTCACTCCGCCGACCTTGGCCGCCTGGAACGTCTTCACCCAGTCGATGCTGCCCTTTCCGACCGACGCGTACACCGGCCGCGACCCATCGCCTTTGGCCTTCGTCGCGGCGAGATCGACGTCCTGGACGTGCATCGAGAAGAAGCGTCCGGGGTACTTCGTGAAGTAGTCCGCCGCGACGAAGCCGAGGCTGATCGTCGACATCTGGAACTGGAACTTCACGAGCGACGGATCGAGCAGCTCGAAGAGGATGTCGTACACGGGCCGGTCGCCGACGCGCGCGCACTCGAAATCCTCGTTGTGCAGGCCCTGCTGGATGCCCGCCTTCGCTGACTCCGCCGCGATCTTGTTGTATTCGTCCGCCGCGCGCTTCACGTCGTCCATCGTCGGATTCTTCGGACCGCTGAGCGTCGCGGTGATCATCTGGCCGATCCCGACGTCGTGCGCCCAGGCGATGGATTCGGCGTGCTTCGTCCGCAGCTCGTTCATGCCGAAGTGGCCGCTCACGCACGTCAGGCCGTGGTCGGCCAGGATCTTCTTCACCTGCTTGCCGTCGCGCAGGGGCGCGAAGTCCTCGTAGTCGATCGCCGAGCACATCTCCAACGACTGCACGCCGAGGCCCGATAAGGTCGCCGCCAGCTCGGCGAATTTTCCGTCCTTGATGAGCGCGCGGTGCGGCCACGTCTGGCTGCCGATCGGCAGCCCTAGCGGGTTGGCCTGTAACGTCATGGTGTTCGAGGATGCGAGGCCGGCCACGGCAGCGCCGATGCCGGCGCTCCTCAGAAACGATCGTCTCGACAGCGGTGTCATGGGAGAACTCCCGGTCGTGGCTATACTCTCACGAGTTCGCCGCGGCCAACCGCCTTCGTCCCGTGAGGATGCCCATGCGCACCAATCGCCGCACGTTTCTCGGAACCCTCGGCGCAGCCTCCGGGCTGACGATCGTGCCACGGCGCGTGCTCGGCGGCACCGGGTATGTCGCGCCAAGCGACATGATTCTGCTCGCCCAGGTCGGCTGCGGCACCCAAGCCCAGCGGCAGGTCAACACCGGCCTGGTCGCCCGGCCCGACCTCCAGTTCGTCGCGGTGGTCGATCCGAACCGCGACTCGCAGGACTACGTGGACTGGGGGGAATGGGGAAACCGAGATGGGATTCGGAAGTTCCTCGACGAGCCCGGGTGGGGCGCCGACGACACCGGCATCCGCGCGGGGCGCGACGTGGCGCGGCAGATCATGGAGACGTACTACCGCAAGCAGAGCCGCCCGGCGTCCGGCATCCGGTCATACGAAGACTATCGGGAGATGCTGGAGAAAGAGACTGACATCCAGGGCGTCGTGAACATCACGCCCGATCATCAGCACGGCAGCATCAACATCTCGGCACTCCGGAAAGGGCGCGCTGCGATCTCGCACAAGCCCGTGGCGAGCGTGCTCTACGAATTGCGGCGCACCTTGCAGGCCGCGCGCGAAAGTGCCGCGCCGTCGCACCTGCTGGCGTACAGCAACAATCCCGACCGGTACACGCTGGCCGCGTGGATCAAGGCCGGAGCGATCGGCACGGTTCGCGAGGTGCACAACTGGACGGATCGACCGTTCTGGCCGCAGGGCATGCAGTCGTTCCACGAGTCGGGCCCGCCGGTCCCGTCCGGCTTCAACTGGCCGCTCTGGCAGGGGCCTGAGCCGGATCGTCCGTACCACCCGAGCTACACCTTCGCGGTGTACCGCGGCTGGTATCCGTACGGCACGGGATGCCTCGGCGACATGGGCCATTACAGCCTGTGGCAGCCGTACCGCATCCTCGATCTCGGCGTGCCGGTGTTCGTCGAGGGTCGGCCGAGCAACGAAGCCGCCGTGGACGCGCATCACGTAAGCGAAGGCGGGCATGTGTCGCAGGCCGCGTTCCCCAAAGCCAGCACCGTTCGATGGCGTCACCCCGCGACGGCCGACCGCCCGGTTGTAGACACCTTCTGGTACGACGGCGGGATGAAGCCGCAGACGCCGGAGGAACTCTACGAAGACGGGGAGGACCTCCAGTCCGAGGGAATGCTCTGGATTGGTGATCGCGGCAAGATCCTCTGCGACTTCTACGGCAACGCCCCGAGGTTGATCCCGAAATCGCGCCACCAGTCGTTCGCGGGATCGGTCACCGCCACGGACGCGGATCCCACCAAGCCCGAGGACGAATGGATCGGCGCGATTCGCAACGGCAGGAAGTCGCGCGGCAGCTTCGAGCAGGTGGCGCCGCTGGCCGAGGCCGTCACGCTCGCGGCCATCGCCTTGCGCGTGCCTTACAAGCGCTTGCTGTGGGATGCCGCGACGCTGCAGTTCACGAACTCGCCTGAAGCGACCCGGCTCGTGCGGCGCGAGCAGTATCGCCAAGGGTGGGAGGCGATCGTCGGCTGACCGCCATCGATTGCGGGTTGCGGGTTGCGGGTTTGCGGTAGCATCCTCACGGCTTCCGAGCGTCATGGTCTTTGCCAGGCATCTCCGCGACGGAATCCGGCGCGGCCGGATTCGGTGCAGCGTCCGCATCTGGACGCGGCCGCACGTCAAGGCAGGCGGCCGCTATCGCATGGACGACGGGCACATTGTGGTCGACTCGATCGAGCCGATGCGGCTCGGGGCGATCACCGACGCGCTGGCGCGCGAGTCGGGTTTCACCGACGTGAAAGACCTGCTCCAGACTGCGAAGCACGGCGCTGGCGACAACGTCTACCTGATTCGATTCCGTTATCTCCCCCCGGGCGGGTGGGACCTGGGATCCGCCGGAAAAAAGGCCGGCGAGGCGCACATTGAAGCGCCCGCTGGGCCTGCGGCGCGGGGCCGTTCGGACCTGTTGCGTCGTATCCGTCAGAGCAAGCCTCCGCGGCGGCCTGTGAAGGCAAAGGCCAAGTCGTAGCCCTGATGTCGAGACCGTGACCCGACGCGACGCGCTGACATCGCTTGCCGGATTTCTGGCGGCGCCGCTGCTGAGGAATTCGCGGCTGCAGGTGTCGACGCTCATCGGCACAGGCTCGCCCGGCTACTCCGACTCACAGGTCGCCAACCCGTACGGCCTCGCCATCGGACCAGATGCCGCGCTCTACTTCTGCGATCTGGACAACCAGCGGATTCGACGGCTCGATCTGAAGACTCGACGTACGACGACGATTGCTGGTAACGGCCAGCGTGGCTACGAGGGCAACGGCGCCGCGGCGGCCGACGCGTCGCTCGATATGCCGCACGAGATCCAGTTCGACGCCCGCGGAAACCTCTACATCGCCGAGCGCGACAACCATGTCGTGCGTATGGTCGAGGCGGGCAGCGCCAGGATATCGACGTTCGCCGGCAGCGGCACTCCGGGATTCTCTGGCGACGGTGGCCCCGCATCCGCGGCGCAACTCCGCGGCCCGCACAGCATTGCCATCGAGCCCGGCGGGCGCTCTCTCCTGATCTGCGACGTCGGCAACCATCGCCTCCGCCGCGTCGAGTTCGCCACGGGCCGCATCGAGACGTGGGGCGGCACCGGGGAGTCCGCTGCGACGCCCGACGGCGCGCCGCTGGCCGGGACGCCCCTGAACGGGCCCCGCACTCTGGCGTTCGACGACTCTGGAGATCTCTATCTGGCGCTCCGCGAGGGCAACGCCATCATCCGGATCGACCGCCGGACGACGACGATCCATCACGTCGCTGGCACGGGCGAACAAGGCTATTCGGGCGACGGCGGTCCCGCCCGCGCGGCGCGGCTCGCGGGTCCAAAGGGCCTTGCGTGGTCGCGCGATCGATTGTTCGTCGCCGACACCGAGAATCACGTCATCCGACAGATCGATCTGAAGACTGGCATCATCGCCACCGTGCTCGGCACGGGTCAGCGGGGGGACGGACCCGAGGGCGATTCCCGCCGCTGCGCGCTGAACCGGCCCCACGGGGTGCTCGTCGACGCAAAAGGGGTCCTGTATGTCGGTGACAGCGAAGCGCATCGCATCCGCGTATTGAGCCCGTTCATAGGAGGAGTGCTCGAGTGAAGATCCTGACAGTCCGACCGCTGATTGCCGTCTGTGCGTGGCTCGCGTTGACAGCCGCCGTGCAGACTCCCGCGCCCGCAGAGCAGATCGACGGCCTGAAGGCGTCGCCGGCCAACTTCAGGCTGCTGCTCGAAAACGACCGCGTCCGGGTGATCGAATACGCGCTCGGCCCTGGAGAACGCGACCAGTGGCATACCCATCCCGCCAGGGTGTCCTACATCGTCTCTGGCGGCACTCTTCGAATCACGACAGGCGACGGTCGATCGATCGTTCTCACCGAGAAGGCGGGAGACACCGCCTGGTCGGAGCCGGCGGCGCGCCACTTCGTGGAGAATATCGGACCAACGCCGGTGAAGACGATCCTCGTGGAAGTGAAGGAGGGACGATGACGCTGCGCAGGACGCTGAGGGCCGGTTCAATCGTTGGAGTGCTGGCCATTGCAGTGACCGTGCAGGTAACGGGAACGGTCGGGGGCGCTTCGTCGTCGGCGGCACGGACGCGAAGTTGAAATTCGTGCGTGCTGCGAAGGCAAAGCTCGACGAGAAGGTGAAGATGGGCTACGCCGCGTGCGCGGCGCCCTCGGCCCCCGGGCTGGATCGTCGGTGTCCGGCGGTGCTATTCTCCCATCGTCCCTAGCGGGGCCTGCCGTTCTCAGCCAGGGCCCCTACCTGCGCTCTCGCTCTCGCCGAGATCGTGGATGTAGGCATCCGCGAGCACACGGCGAAGGTGTGCGATGCCTCACAACATGATCACTGGACTTGCGACCGTCATCTATCGCGTCACCGATCTCGACCGCGCCAAGGCGTGGTACTCGTCCGCGTTTCAGCAGACGCCGTACTTCGACCAGCCGTTCTACGTCGGCTTCAGCATCGGCGGCTACGAGCTTGGGCTGGATCCGGATCCGTCGGGTGGCAAGACAGGCGCTGGCGGAAGCGTCGCATACTGGCGCGTCGCGACCATCGACGCCGCCGTCGCGCACTTCGTCGCGTCGGGTGCGGCCGTCGTCGCGCCGGCGCAGGACGTCGGCGAGGGGATCAAGGTCGCGACGGTCAGCGATCCGTTCGGAAACCTGATCGGCCTCATCGAGAATCCGCACTTCGCGTTGCCGAAGGACTAGCGCATGGCGGTTGTCGTCCGCAGCTTTGCGGTGTCCCTCGATGGGTACGGCGCCGGAGCGGGCCAAGCCCTCGAGCATCCGCTCGGCGTCCGCGGCCCCGAGCTGATGGAGTGGTTCTTCCACACGCGCGTCTGGCGCCAGATGCACGGCCATCCCGCGGGCGAAGCTGGCGTCGACAACCAGATGGCGGAGCTGGGCTTCAAGAACGTCGGCGCCTGGATTCTCGGTCGCAACATGTTCGGCCCCGTCCGCGGACCGTGGCCGGACGATCGCTGGCGGGGGTGGTGGGGCGATGAACCGCCCTACCACGTCCCGACATTCGTGCTCACGCACCACGCCAGGCCGACGCTCGAGATGCAAGGCGGCACGAGCTTTCATTTCGTCACCGACGGCATCGAATCGGCGCTCTCGCAGGCGACCGAGGCCGCTGGCGATCGCGACGTGCGCATCGGCGGCGGCGTCGCCACCATCCGGCAGTATCTGCAGGCGCGGCTGATCGACGAGCTGACAGTGGCCGTCCGGCCCGTCATTCTCGGCGAGGGAGAACTGCTTTGGTACGGGCTCGACGTCCGCGCGCTCGGTTACGAAGTGACCGGGCACGTCCAGGGAGAGAGGGCAGTGCACGTCACTCTCCGGAGGTCCGCCTAAGTGCCAGCCGAGAAGCTGCCCACCGGCGGAAAGCTCTGGGCACGGCCGATCGTTCGCGTCAGTGACCTCGCGGCGAGCGTCGCGTACTACTGCCAGCGGCTTGGCTTTACAGAGGACTGGATCGAGGGGGGCGACGATCCCGCCGTCGCCCAGGTGAGCCGCCCTGGCGTCACGCTGATGCTCGACACGCACACGTACTTTCCGAAACCCGGCAAGCCGAGCGTGATCAGCCTGACACTGAACGACGTGCCCGAGCGCCCGGCCCTCCACACGCTGCATCGCGAGCTCGTCGCGGCAGGCGCCAACGTCACGAAGGCGCCGTTCAAGGTGCACTGGGACCCGAACGTCTACGAGATGAACGTCGAAGACCCCGACGGAAACGTTCTCATGTTCTGGGGACACGTCGCCGCGGGCGAGTAGAGGAATCGTGCGATGCGCTCGGACGACCTGTACACGCTGCCTCCCAACCTGCCGCGGCCCGTGGACGACGGCTCCTGCGCGCACCTGGCGGGTATGGAG
>JBKPSY010000057.1:0-6045 GCA_046735235.1 Acidobacteriota bacterium
GCGCAGCAGCGCCACGCCGCCGCCTGCGACGATGCCCTCCTCGACGGCGGCCTTGGTCGCGTGCATGGCGTCCTCGACGCGCGCCTTGCGTTCCTTCATTTCCGACTCGGTCGCCGCGCCGACCTTGATCACCGCGACGCCGCCGACCAGCTTCGCGAGCCGCTCGCGCAGCGTCTCGCGATCGTGGTCAGAGGAGGCGTCCTCGATGTGGATCCGGAGCATCTTGATCCGGCCATCGATGATTGCCCGTTCACCGGCGCCCTCGATGATCGTGGTCTTGTCCTTGTCGATCGTGATCGTCTTGGCGGTGCCGAGATCCTCGAGCGTCATCGCCGCGAGCCTGACGCCAACCTCCTCCGCCACCACCTTCGCACCGGTCAGCGCCGCGAGGTCCTCGAGCAGCCAGCGGCGGCCGTCCCCGTAGCCCGGCGCCTTCACGGCAGCCACGCGCAGCGTGCCTCGGAGCTTGTTGACGACCAGCGTGGCCAGGGCGTCCCCGTCGATGTCTTCCGCGACGATCAACAGGGGACGATCGGCTTTGGCGACCAGCTCGAGCAGCGGGAGCAAGTCCTTCATGGCGCTGATCTTCTTCTGGTGGATGAGAATCGCCGCGTTCTCGAGCACCGCTTCCATCCGATCGGGATCCGTCACGAAGTACGGCGAGAGGTACCCCCGATCGAACTGCATGCCCTCGACAACCTCGAGCGTGGTGTCGAGACTCTTGCCCTCTTCCACGGTGATCGCGCCGTCCTTGCCGACCTTCTCCATGGCCTCGGCGACGATTCGGCCGATGGTCTCGTCGTGATTCGCCGAGATGGTGCCGACCTGCGCGATCATCGGACCGGACACTGGTTGTGATTGCGCGCGGAGCGCGTCGACGACGACCTGCACCGCCCGGGCGATGCCACGCTTCAAGGCCATGGGGCTGGCACCGGCCGTGACGTTGCGTGCGCCTTCGCGGTAGATCGCCTGCGCGAGCACCGTAGCGGTGGTCGTGCCGTCGCCGGCGCTGTCAGAGGTCCTGGCGGCGACCTCCTTGACCATCTGCGCGCCCATGTTCTCCAGCGAATCGCGAAGATCGATCTCTTTGGCGACCGTGGCGCCGTCCTTGGTGATCGTCGGGGATCCGAAGCGCGATCCGAGGATGACGTTCCGGCCCCGTGGCCCGAGCGTCACCTTGACCGCGTCAGCCAGACGATTGACTCCGCGCAGAATGCGCTGCCGCGAGGTATCGCCGTAGACGATGTCGGTTGCCATTCGATCTCTCTCTCGCCGGTTCACCGGCGCCTGCAACGGTCGCGCACAACGTGGTCGAGGAAGCCCTCAGGGCCGGAAGGCGGCGACGTTCGCCTCACGTGCCTGCGCGGTGGCGAGCTTGGCGTCGTCGATTTCCTTCTGGTGGCGCGCGGTCTCACGCTGCGGCGCCTCGCGCTGGTCCTGCCGGAGAGCCTGCACGGTCGCGGTGTGCGCCAGGGCGTCGAGCCGGGGCGACGAGACCACCAGCTGGAAGTGGGTACTGCCCGTGCTGCCGTAGCTGCTCTCGGCGCGATAAAGAACCACGGCGAAGTCGCCCTCGGCCCATCGCGCGATCGCCAGGCTGGCCTCACCGTCAATCTGAGTCGGCGGCGTCCGGGCCGTCCGGAGCACCGGCTTGTCCGCCGGACCATAGCTGATCGACAGCGCCTCGATGAGGTCGGCGCCGGTCATCCCTGCGGTGCGGACTGGGTCGTAGTCGACCACCATCTTCGACAACTGGTCGTTGTAGAAGCTGAAGACGATCTTCTGCACCGGGTCGGCCTTCGAGCCGACCGTGGCGCTGGAGAAGTACTGCGGGCGCCACTCGAGCTCCTGCATCAAGGCCGGCCGCGAGTGGATGGTCTTGGCATCGCCGGCGCCGAGCTTGGCGGCCGTGGATATCTCCGACACGCTGCTTCCGAGCGGAAAGTCGCGATAGCGCAAGCCGTCCTGGGCCTGTGCAGAATACCCAAAGAATACGAATCCGAGAGCAGTAGCGGCCATCGTTCGGGTTGCACTCATGACAGCCTCCTTTGGAGGCGCAAATAGCGCTGAAGGGCTCAACGCGGCCGGCCGGTCAGCACAGGCACCAGCAGATATTCAGAGAGTGTGTCGGGGTCCGTGAACACCTGGGCCGTGCCCTGCAGCTTCAGGTGCAGCGTGTTGTCTGTGGTGTTCGTGAACACGAACTCCAGGAGGCCGTGCCGCGGCGGCGTGCCGTTGATCGACGTGAAGAAGTATTCGCAAGACAGCGAGCCCACGGCCGCGGTCGGCACAATCGCCATCGACGCGGTCGGCGACTCGAGCCTCCGGACGGAAAACCCGCCGTCCGTGTGTTCTTCGATCAGAAATGCGCGTACGGGATCGCCGGGAAATTCCCGTCGAAACGCTTCCACGTCGCGCACGACCGTGGTTCTGAGCTCGTCGAGCATGCGTCGGCCATGCTGACCGACGAGCTCGGTACGTCGATCGACCGTCCGCTTCGCCAGCAGTTTGACCTCATCGCGTCGCCGTTCGTCGTCCGCGAGGCGCGTCACCCACTCAGCAGTCATCGAGAGAGTTGACGTCATTGCTTGTTCCTCGGGATCAGGCCGGCGAGCAGTGCGAGTGCCGTGCTGGGTTTCATGGGTTTGCTTCTGACGCGCTAGAGACGGCCGGTCAACAACAGGATCAGCAGGATCAGCAGCACGAGGCCGACGCCACCGCTGGGACCGTAGCCCCAGCCGCGGCTATGCGGCCACGCGGGCACGACACCGAGGAGCATCAGAACGAGCACGACGATCAGGATGGTAATCATGGAGTGGTTTCTCTCTGGAAGCGTCGCGCGCTCGCCGTCAATTCGTGATTGGCGTCAACTCGTCGACGTCGAGGGCGAGATGGCGACGCTGCATCCATGCCATGAGGATCCCGGGAAGGCGGGTGCCTCGTCGATTCGGCTCGCCCGGCCACCGATTTACGTTCGCGCGCCGCGGCATCCCGGCCGGATCCGGTCGCGAGAGCAGCTGCGCAAACGCGTTGTAGCGTTCGGGATTGAATCTCTGGTTGCTGTCGGTCTCGACGTAGTCCGGCTGGTCCTGAGTCATAGGACTGACTATAGAAGCCCGGCCGAAATCACGCTGTCCTGAACAGCACAGACGGCTCTTCGATGCCTTCGAGTCGATCCGCCTCGATGCGACGCCATCCGATCAAGTGACGGCCGAACACTGAGGCCATCGCCGCGACCGGCACGGCCAGAAACATGCCGACGACGCCGGCAAGGGCCGCGCCGGCAAGCACGGCCACGATGACCGCCAGGGGATGCAGTCTCACGCCGCGGCGCATGAGCCGGGGGAACACCACGTAGTCCTGCAGCAGTCGGAGCAGACCGAGGAACGTGAGCGCCCAGACGGCAAGGATTGGCGCGTGAAGCGCGCCGACAATCGACGCGGCCACGGCGACGAGCAACGGGCCGACCAATGGAATGAACTCGAGGACCCCGGCCAGAACGCCGAGCAGCACGGCATACGGAATACCCAACGCGGCGAATCCCACGCCGCAGATGGTTCCTACCAGAAGACACGCGAGCAGTTGTGCGCGAATGTACGCGGCCAGCGTCGCGTTGGCCTCTTCGAACAACTGGTGGCCGCGGAGGCGAACCCGATGCGGCAGCGCCATGAGCACCAGGCGGCGGAGCGCGGAAGCGTCCTTCAGGAGGAAGAAAGAGAGGACCGGGGTCAGAATTGTCCAGGGGAGCACCGCGACGACGAGCGCCACGATCGTCGCGCGCGTGGACTCGAAGGCCGCTTCGCCCATCGAAGTCATCGACTCGTCGATGCTGTGCCGCAGCGTCACGGGAATCCGCAGCCGCTCGTACTCGCGCGACCAGCCATGCTGCCACGCGGCCATGGACTGGGCATAGGACGGCGCGCGGGCGATCATGTCGTGCGCCTGTTGGCTCGCGATCGGCAAGAGCAGCAGGACGCCGGCCGTCACGCACCCGCCGAGCAGCAGGTACACCACGGCGATCGCCACGCCGCGCGGCAGCTGCCGTCGCCGGCCGGCGAGTCGCACCGGTCGCTGTACGAGCCGCACCAGCGGGGCAACGATGTAGGCGAACACGGCAGCCAGCGTCAGGAGGAGGACGAGCGACTGCAGCCGGTACAACACCCAGAGACCCAACGCGACGAGACCGACGATGAGAAGTACTTGGAGTGCCGCTCGGCTGGCCGTGGTGGGAACGGCGGCGGGCTCCTGGTGCGGAGCAGGTGCGGAAGGCCCGTTCATGGCCGACACGACTCCGGTCGGCCTCTCACGCCGTCGCCACGAGCCTCCAACTGTCAGCCCGTGGCAGCGGCGCGCGAGGCGCCGACCTAGTTCGTGCGTTCCTTCGCCGAGTACCGGTTCAGCAGGTCGATGAACGGGACGGCGACGCGAGGCACGTGCACGCCCTTGGTGACGATGGCGCGATTCTCGAGGCGCTTGCCATACATCGCGGCGTTGTCGTCGAGATCCTGGCGCAGCGTGGCGCCTTCGAGCGCGACTCCTGCGAAGAGGCCCTGCGACCGCGACCACGACAGGATGTCGGCGTGCATCTGCGCGTCGGTCTGCGCCGTCGCCGTGCGTCCGACCGGCCCAGCCGCCACCGACGCTTCGCCGCCGATCGTGAACTTGTCGGCGAGCAGCTTGTCAGCGCCCCGCTCGTTCATGATCAGCATGATCAGGTCGGTCGATGAGCCGCCGAGCTGAAAGCCGACGCTTCCCCCTTCGATGCGTACCGCTCCGGGTGCCGACCAGCCGGCGCCGGCGCGATTGCGGCACGACAGGAACCCCTTGCCGTACTTGCCGCCCGCGACGAACGCCGCGGTCTTGAGCTCCGGGACGATCACGATGCAATGCGCGTTCTCGAGCAGTTCGTCCGGGATGGCCTTGTCGGGCGCGGCCATGACCTCGGCGAGCACCGCCGACGCCGCGTGGAGACGCTTCCCAGGGTCGTGCTCGGACGCGACCAGCGGCGCGAGCGCCAGCGTGGTCGCGACAGTCGTTGCGATGATGAGTTTCACGTGTCGCCTTTCGCCGCGATTGCGCGGCATGAACACTGCGGTCGACAGGCGGGTCGCTACCGTGATCGGCCGTAACCGTCCTGGTAGCCCCTCTGGAACCCGGTGCGGTACTGCGCCTGATACGCGCCGCTGTCGCCGTACGAGTGGGTGTACCCGTGATTGGCCCTGCGGTACGCGTCGGTCTGCTCGTAGTTCGGCCGCGCATTCTGCAGGTGATCGTACCGGCCCGTCGTGACGCCGTCCCGATAACCGACGTCATACGCGAGGTCTGAAGCGCCCCACTGGCGCGACGCGTAGGGATCGTCGGGCTGGTCCCACTGATTGCGGCTCTCGTCGGTCCGTCCGTAGACGTCGCCGTACTGGGGCCCGCCACCGCTGTACCCCGCGTCGTAGCCGGCCTTGTAGCCGTCCCGGTACCCGGCCTGGTACTGGCCCCGGTCGCCCATGAACGGTTGGTATCCGTTCGCGGTGTCCCGCGCCTGTTTCGAGTTCACCTTGTATTTCGTGCCGGTTTGACGATCCGAGCGGGCGTGGTCCGCGCCGTTGCGGAACGCGTGCTCATAGCCGTGCCGGTATGGATCGAGAGACGGACCGAACTGCACGCCGTCTCTGTCGATTCGGACTTGAGGTTGTGGCTGCGCCTGCGCGACGGCGGTCGTCGCGACTGCCAGCACGAGGAGTGTCGTTCCGACTGCGTATTTCATATGCATGAATGTGTCTTTCCTGGAATGATCCTAGGCGTATGGACGGTTCGCGCGCTGTCCGCTTGTGCACAGCCTCCGAAAGGGATGTATCAGTGCGGCGGCCGTCGCCACCCTCACGCCCGATCGGTCTTGGCCGCGGTCGCGTACCGTTCTACCTCGCGGGCACCACGTGCCACGCTCTCGGCGACGTCATCCCGCATGGCCTGTCCCTTGCGGGTCGCCACGCTCACCGCGTCGCCGACGCGCGCGCCGCCCCGCTGAAGGGCATCGCCGGCGCGATCGCGAAC
>JBKPSY010000058.1:0-13332 GCA_046735235.1 Acidobacteriota bacterium
GGGCGGCAGGAAGGCGAGCAGCGCCTTGCCAACGGCCGTCGAGTGGACCTTCATCCGGCGCCCGACAAACGAGACGACCCGCACGGGCGTGGCGGCGTCGACGCGCTCGATGATGACGATCTCTCCGCGCTCGAGGATGCCCAGGTGGGCGGTGAGGCCAGTCGCCAGCACGAGCTTTTGCAGGATCGGGCGCGCTTCGTCCCGCAATTCGACCCCGTCAAGTGCGAGGTGCCCGAGAGACATCAGCTTCAACCCGAACCGATAGCGTCCCCCCGTCGGCTGCTTCTGCAGGTACCCGCGGCGTTCGAACGTCCGCAGGATCAGGTGCACCGAGCTTTTCGGGAGCGTGAGCCGCCGGCTCAACTCAGAAACTGAAAACCCCTTGCGGGACTGCGCGATGCATTCGAGCACCGTGAGCGCGCGATCCAGGGCCGGGACGCCCTGCCGCTGCTCCGACTGGGGCGAGGAATCCGTCATGGGGCACCGAGTGAACCAATTTGACCTGTGGCGGGGGGAAGAGGCCGGCCGGCCAGCCACAGGCGGTGTTCAGCCTGCTGGACGCTAATTCTAACCGATTGTGCATGAAGCTCTTGACAGCGGAATAGTGGAAACGGTTTACTTCAACGCTAATTACAGGTCAGACCAAGCCGTTCCGGAGCGGGAACGGCCGGTCGGACCACCGGCGCCTCGCGCGACGTTCCCCAGCGCGCGATTTCACCGGCCTCGCCTGTTCGTTTCGCACAACTGAAAGTTCGAGTGGACTGCCAGTCCCGGGAGTCCGGGCGGATTTGGGACATCAGGGTAGGTGCTCATGAACGCGATCAATGCATTGGTCCGCGCAGCGGCTGTCGCAGCGCTCGTGCTCGCCGGAGTTCTGCCGGCGCGCGCGCAGACGCTGACGGGTTCGCTCAGCGGCACCGTCGTCGACTCGAGCGACGCGGTGCTGCCGGGCGCGACAGTCACCCTCATCAACGATCTCTCCGGCGACCAGCGGTCCACCGTCACCAACGAGGCGGGCAACTTCGTCTTCGCGGCCGTGCCGGCCGGCACCTTCACAGTGAAGGTGGAGCTCTCCGGGTTCCAGCCCGTCGACACCAAGGGCGTGGTCCTGAGACTCGGCGAGAAGCGCAACCTCACGGCGATCAAGCTGGGCGTCGCGGGACTCACCGAGCAGGTTGCGGTCACCGCGAACGCTGAGCTCGCGCCGGTGTCCTCGGGCGAGAAGAGCGCCACCATCACGGGCGAGCAGATTCAGAACATCGCCATCGTCGGCCGGTCGGCGGCCGAGCTCCTCAAGATTCTGCCCGGCATGGTGCCCCTGGGCGGCAGCAACGGCGCACCCGCGTTCAACGGCGAGGTGATGGGCATCAACGGCAACGGCGACGGCGGAAAGCAGAGCGCCCTCGGCAACTACTCGAGCAACGGCACGCAGAGCAACGCGCTCGACATCGTCGTGGACGGCGCGCACGGTTCCGACCCGGGCTGCAACTGCGCCACCTCGGTGAACCCGAACCCGGACATGGTCGGCGAGTTCAAGGTGCTGCAGGCCAACTTCGGCGCCGAGAACGCCAAGGGCCCCACGACGATCAACGTCGTGTCGAAGGCGGGCGGCCGTGACTTCAGCGGCACCGGCTACGTCTACCTCCGCGACTACCACTGGAACTCGAACGAGTGGTTCCTGAACAAGGTCGGCCAGGCCAAGCCCCAGAACAAGTTTGCGTTCCCCGGCTTCAACATCGGCGGTCCGCTGCTCATCCCGGGCACGAACTTCAACAAGAACCGCGACAAGCTGTTCTTCTTTTTCGGGTACGAGTACTACAAGCAGACGCTCGATACCGGCACGCTGAAGTCGTGGGTGCCGACCGCGGCGATGCGCGCTGGTGACTTCAGCAATACCGCCTACCTCAAGAGCTTGAGCGGCGGCGGCGTGAAAGGGACGCCGTTTGCGTCGACGGGCGGGATCGCGCCGCCCGGAACGATCGATCACAACGGTCAGGTCCTGCTCAATCTGCTGCCGATGCCGAACATCGATCCGGGCGCCTCTGGCGGCTACAACTACGTTCAGAACGTCACGTTCAACCAGAACAACCATCAGGCCCTCGGTCGCGTGGACGTCAGCATCAGCGACAACACGAAGCTGTTCTTCCGTTATAACTTCCAGGCCGAGAAGCAGCCGTTCCCGGTCGGTCTCTGGTGGCGCAACGCGAACCAGGTGCCGTATCCGACCTCGGTCGTCGCCGACAACCGCTCGCACTCGGCGACGGCGAGCTTGACCAAGGTCTTCGGCTCGACGCTGACCAGCGAGACCACCTTCGGCATCACTTACATCACGTTCCCGAACCGGTACGAGGATCCAAGCAAGGTCTCGACGTCGGCTCTCGGGTATAACAACCCCGGCATCTACAAGAACGGCCTGGATCAGATTCCGGCATTCACCACGTGGGGACAGGGCCCGACGATGTTGAACCCGGGCGGGTTCGATCCGGTGCTCTTCGCGAACAAGTGGCTGACGTCGGTCACGCAGAACGTGACGAAGGTGGCCGGCGCCCACACGATCAAGATGGGCGGCTACTTCGAGTTCGTGAACAACAGCCAGCCGGGCAACGACTACTCGAACGGGCAGTACACCTACGCCACATGGACGGGCAACACGACGGGGAACCTCTTCTCGGACATCCTCACCGGCCACGGCATCAACGACTACACCGAGTCCACGAAGAACGTGATCCGCGACGAGGGCTACAAGATCTTCGAGGGCTATGCGCAGGACAGCTACAAGGTCAAGCCGCGTGTGACACTCGAGTACGGCCTGCGGCTGTCGTACCTCGGACCGTGGTATGCACGCAACGACACCGGCATGGCGATCTTCGAGCCATCCAAGTACAACCCGAACGCGTCGATCACCGACCTGACCGGCATCTCGTATCACGGCAAGGACAGCAACGTGCCGTTGTCGGGCCGCGACGTGCAGTCGGTGGTGTTCGCTCCGCGCGTCGGCTTCGCGTGGGACATGCAGGGCAACGGCAAGACCGTCGTCCGCGGCGGGTACGGGCTCTTCAGCTATCACGATGCGCAGGCCGGCGCGGAAACGATCGACCTGCCGGCGGGACACATCTCGACGACGGTCAGCCAGAACGTCCTGATGAGCGACATCCCGAACATCAAACCGGCGGCGGCACGCATCTCGTTCTCGGCCATCGACCCGAACGACAACAAGAACCCACGCACGCAGAGCTGGAGCGTGACGGTCCAGCGCCGCCTGCCGTGGAGCATGACGGTGGAGAGCTCATACGTGGGCAGCAAGAGCGATCAATTGCTCAACTCCGGGCTGGCGGCGATTGACACCGTGCCGTTCGGCGCGATGCTGGCGAACCCGGGCGGTGACCCGAATCCCCATCGTCCGTACTCGCTCTACAACGGGATCAACCTGCTGAGCCACACGCTGTATTCGAACTACAACTCGTGGCAGAACCTCGTCAGCCGTCAGACCGGCAAGTTCAGCTTCACGGCGGCCTACACGCTGTCGAAGGCACTGGGGATTCGCGGCGGCGCCCAGGGGCAGTCGGCGTTCCCGCCCGACCTGACGAAGCTGGGGCTGTATTCATACGGCATCCTCGGCAACGACCGGCGCAACGTACTGGTGGTGTCCTACAGCTGGCTGCTGCCGCCGGTGAAGACCGGCGTCACCAACGCGATCCTCGGCAACTGGCAGCTGACGGGGATTTCGAGCTGGGTGAGCGGCGCTCCGCTGCAGGTCGTCAATGGCACCAGCCCGTCGTTCAGCATCGGCGGCACGAACAAGGACGGCGTCGCCATCAGCAGCCAGAACATCAACGGCTCGCCCGACATCGCGGTGATGCCGGTGCTGACGTGTGACCCGCGGGGCAGCGGCGACCAGCTCGTCCTGGGCAACTGCTTCGGGGCGCCCGCCGCCGGTCAGCTCGGCAACTACATCTGGCCGAACATCACCGGGCCGTCGTACATGAACCACGACCTGTCGGCGTTCAAGAACTTCCCGATCAACGGGAACCGGAAGTTCCAGTTCCGCTTGTCCGCCTACAACGTGTTCAACCACCCGCAGCGCGCGTTCGACGATCCGACGAACCTGACGCTGCACTTCACCAACGGCGTCATGGACAACGCGAAGTTCGGCACGCTGCCGCAGGACAACAAGTACGGCCGCCGCATCGTCCAGATCGCGTTCAAGTTCTACTTCTAGGAGCGATGAGCGGGGTCACTACCTAGGGCCGAACTTCAGTTCGGCCACTCTCGAGCCGGGCGTTCGCCGCGAACGCCCGGCTTTTTCTTTGGTGCCCGACGTACAATCCCGATGATGTCGGCACGCGTGACGGGCGCGCTCGTGTTGGGCTGGTGGCTGGCCTGGGCCGCGGGCGTGCGCGCGCAGACGACGGCTCCGGTAACGCCGCTGTTCGAGTCGGCTGTAAAGGCCCAGCAGGCCGGCGACTTCGCGACCGCGGAGGCCGACTACACGCAGCTGCTGGCGACGGAGCCGCGCAACGTCGAAGCCCTCGCCAACCTTGGCGTCGTATACGTCAACCTCGGGCGCTACGACGCCGCCATCGCGTCGTACCGGAAGGCGTTGGAGATCTCGTATCTCAACACGCCAATCCGCATGAACCTCGGACTGGCGTTCTACAAGGCGGCCCGGTACGCCGACGCGATCCCGGAGTTCGATCGCGTGCTCGACACGAGCCCGGGCCTGTACAACGCCGTGTTGCTCAAGGCCGACTGCCTGCTGCAGCTCGGACGTCCAAAGGATGCCGCCGCGATCCTCGCACCGATTGCCGGCGAGCACGACGACGATGCGGCGTTTGCGTACGTCTACGGGATGGCGCTGCTGCAGGACAAGCAGACGGATCAGGGATTGGCGTATCTCGACAGGATCCTGCGTCGCGGCGAGTCCGCGGAAGCGCACCTGTTGATGGGCCTCGCGAAGCAGGCGGCCGCCGATTACGCCGAGGCGCGCGAGGAGTTCCGCAAGGCCGTGAGCCTCAACGGCGAGCTGCCGATGGCGCACTCCCTGCTCGGCCAGGCGCTGCTCAGGACCGGCGATCGTGACGCGGCCAAGACGGCGTTCGAGCAGGAGCTGGCGATCAACCCGAACGACTTCGAGTCGCAGCTCTATCTCGGCGTCATTCGGAAGGAAGCCAGCGAGTTCGACGAGGCGATCGCGCATTTCACTCGCGCCGAATCGCTCAGGCCCGGCGACTTCGGCGTGCGCTATCAGATCGCATCGCTGATGGTGGCGCGCGGCGACACCGAGGCGGCGCTGCCGAAACTGGAAGCGCTCGTGAAAGAGGCGCCGACGTTCGTCGAGGCGCACGTCTCGCTGGCGACGGTGTATTACCGCCTGAAGCGCAAGGCCGACGGCGATCGGGAAAAGGCGATCGTCGCGAAGCTGCAAGAGGGTGCAGGAACGCAGGGTGCAGCGGTGCAGGGTGCAGGGGTGCAGGGCGCTGTTCCGGTGAACCCTCAGAGTCAGGAACGGTGAACGAGATGCAACGGGCGGTTCGGACGCGCGTGACGGCGGCGGTGGCGATTGCGTTCCTCACGGCGTCGATTCGACCGTCGGCGCAGGCGCCGGCGGCTGGCGCGCAGCAGCCCGCCAAACCCGGCTACACCTTCGGCGCCCAGACCAGCCTCGTGCTGCTCGACATCGTCGTGCGCGACAAGAAAGGCCGTCCCGTTCGCGATCTCGATCCGAAGGACGTGCAGGTCTTCGAGGACGGCGCGCGACGGGATCTGACCGCGTTCCGGCTCGTCGAGGGACGCGCGAGCGCCGAGCTCGTCGGCGCCACTCAGGCCGCGGGACTGCAGCCCGATCCGAGCCGCCAGGTCTCGCTCGTGACCTTCGTCTTCGACAAGCTGATGGACGGCCGCCAGCTCGCCGCGCAGGCCGCGCTCGACTTCCTGGCGAATCACACCGCCGACAACGTGTTCATGTCGGTGTGGACGATCGACCAGCGCCTCGAGCTGCGGCAGGACTTCACGCGCGACGCGTACGCCCTGAAGCAGGCGATCTACAAGGCGGTCAACACGACCTCGGTGAAGGCGGCGTCGCTCGCTGGAGAGGCCGCGCAACAGCAGCAGTTTGCCACCGATGCGGGCAACACAGCCGTGAACCTCCAGAGCGCCGCCGTGCAGACGGGCCCCGGCGGGCCAGGCGGACCTGGCGCGAGCACCATCGGCGCGGCCAACGCCGACGCGCAGATGGCGGAAGTCACCGCGGGCATCCTGCGCTTCACCGCGAGCATCCAGCGCGAGCAGCAGGGGCAGTCGTCGCTCTATCCGCTGCTCGGCCTGGTCAAGGCGCAGGGCTCGCTGGCCGGGCGTAAGACGCTGATCTACTTCTCGGAAGGGCTCGTCGTCCCGAAAAACCTCGAGCAGGTCTTCCAGACCGCGATCAGCGAAGCCAACCGCAACAACGTGACGGTCTACCCCGTCGATGCGCGCGGCCTGACCTCGTCGAAGGATTCGGACGCCAAGCGCGACCAGATGCTGGACGCGGCGCGCACTGCGCAGAACCAGATGGCCAAGCGCGGGGCGGGAGCTGTCTCGGTGGACGAGGTGATGATCGCGGAGAACGCCGAGGAAAGCCTGCGCGCGAACGTGCAGGACACGCTGGGCGAGCTGGCGCAGAGCACCGGCGGGTTCCTCATCGCCAACACCAACGACTTCAAGCCGTCGATGGCGCGCGTCGCCACCGACATCGGCAGCTACTATGAAGCCGCGTACGTGCCGGTGAACCAGGAGTTCGACGGCAAGTTCCGCAAGATTTCCGTGAAGGTCGCCCGGCCCGGCGTGACGGTGCAGAGCCGATCCGGCTACTTCGCGCTGCCGCCCGGTGAAGGATCGCCGATGCTGCCGTTCGAGATGCCGCTGCTGACCGCGCTCACGGTGAGTCCGCCGCCGCACACGTTCGACTTTCACGCCGCGACGCTGCAGTTCGGCACGTCCGCTGAGGGCCGCGATCAGCTCGTCGTGTTCGAGGTGCCGCTCGAGCGGCTCTCGTTCGAGGAAGACCACAAGGCGAAAACCTACAAGCTGCAGTTCTCGCTCCTCGCCCTCGTGAGCGACGATCAGGGACGCGTCGTCGAGCGCTTTTCGGACGACTATCCCTTCGAAGGTCCGCTCGACAAGCTGGCCGGTTTGAAAAAGGGCAACTTGATCTTCAAGCGGCCGTTCAGCCTGAAGCCAGGCAATTACAAAGTGGACTTCGTCGCGCAGGATCGGGGCAGCGGCAAGACCAGCGTCGAAAGCCAGCCGCTCACCGTGTTGCCGGCGGGCGCCTGCGCGCTGAGCAGCATCTCCGTGATCCGGCGCATCGAAGACGCCGGCGAGCTCGCGGCAGACGACCCGTTCCGCGTCGGACAGAACCGGGTGGTGCCGAACCTCGACCTGCCGATCTCGAAGGCGAGCAACAAGGCGCTGTCCGTCTACCTCGTGATCTACGTGCCGCCAGGCACCACGACGGCGCCCAAGATGGCGCTGGAGTTCATGCAGGGCGACACGCTGATTGCGCGCGGGACCCCGGCGCTGGCGGCGCCCGACAAGGATGGACGCATCCAGTTCGTCGGAACGATTCCGATCGAGAACGTGAAGCCTGGCCAGTACAGCGTGCGCGCGGTGGCGGTGCAGGGTAAAGACGTCGCGGAATCCGAGACGCCCGTGACGCTGGTTCCATGAGGCCGTACGTAGGGCCCGGCTTCAGCCGGGCCAAGTACGTAGGGCCCGGCTTCAGCCGGGCCAGGCGTGTCGGCAGCGCCCTCGTGCGCGGCGCGGCTGAAGCCGCGCCCTACGTACTGATGGCGATCCTCGGCGCGGCTGAAGCCGCGCCCTACGTGCTCGCGCAGCAGCCGCCCGCGCGCTTCAAGGCCGGCGTCGATCTCGTGACGGTTGACGTCGTGGTGCTCGACAAGCAGGGCGAGCCGGTGCCGGGCCTTACGCGCGCGGACTTCACCATCCTCGAGGACGGCGCGGCCCAGCCGATCACGCAGTTCCAGTCCGTCGAGCTGCCGCCCCCTGCGCCGGCGGCGGTCCCCGTGCGTCCGGCGCCCGAACGCCGCGTCTCGTACAACTCGGTCACGGCCGGCCGCATTCCGGGCCGCGCCTTCGTCCTGATCTTCGACGACGTGAACCTGACGCGGCAGCAGGCGGCCGCGTCGAGGAAGGCGCTCCGCCAGTTCGTCGACCAGTCGGCCGGCGATCAGGACTCGGTGTCGCTCATCACGACAAGCGGCGGCGGCTGGTTCCATGCACGGACGGGCAGCGATCGTGCGCGGCTGCTGACGCTGGCCGATCAGGCCGACGGCAAGTACATCGAGGACACGACCGCCGAGCGCATGACCGACTTCGAGGCGATGCGGATCGCGGTGTTTTCAGATACCACCGTGGCGGCGCGGGTGCGACGCCGGTACGACGCGTATCGCGTCTTTGGTCATGAGCCGGTCGCCAGGCCGGGCGGCGCCGACGACATGCCGAAAATCGGCGAGACCTCGGCGCACGTCGGCGTTGTCGAGCCGTACATCGAGAGCCGGGCGCAACGGATCTATCGGGAGGCCGTCGCCCGGAATCGCCAGACGATGGAGGTGCTGCAGCGGGCGCTGGCGGCGCTCGAAGGGACGCGCGGGAGAAAGTCGATCATTCTGCTCTCGAAGGGGTTCGTGTACGACCCGGAGACCAACGGCTTCAAGGCCGTCTCGAACGCGGCACGCCGGGCGAACGTCGCGATCTACTTCGTGGACGCACGGGGCCTGGTCGCGACCAGCTCGAACTTCCAGGCGTCCGAAGGCAGCCCGATCGACGCGCGCGACATCGGCGCCGCCTATGCCGACATCGCGCTCGACGCTGAGGGCGCTGTGAGCGTGGCCGAAGACAGCGGAGGATTCGCCGTCCACAACACGAACGACCTGGCGGCAGGCCTCGAGCGGATCGGCCGCGAATCCCGCAGCTATTACCTCATCGGGTACGTCCCGAAGGACGTGAAACCGGACGGGCGGTTCCGGAAGATCGAGGTCAAACTTGGCCGTTCTGACCTGACCGTCCGCGCCCGCAAGGGGTATTTCGCGCCGACGGCCGCAGAGGCCAGCGGCGCGCCGCGGACTGCCGATCTCGACCCTGACGTGCGGAAGGCGCTCGACTCGCCGCGCGACCTGGCCGACCTGCCGGTGCGCGCGACGGCGCTCGTCTTCGACCAGTCAGGCGCGGACGCCGCGCGCGTCGTGATTGCCGCCGACGTGGACGTCAACGGCTTCAGCTTCGCGCCGGAGGAGAATTCGCGGCTCGGCGGGGCAGTGGAGTTCGCGGTGGCGGCCACGCATCTGGCGACCGGTCGCGTCTACCACTTCGACCAGACCATCGAGATGCACTTGAGCCCCGAGACCAGGCGGCGCCTGGGCCTGACGTGGTACTCGATGTCGCATGACTTCACGCTGCCCGCGGGTGCCTACCAGGCGAAAGTCGTCGTCCGGGATCGGACGAGCGGGCTCGTCGGGAGCGTGACTCACGAATTCGAGGTCCCGCCGCTCGGAGGGTTCCGGGTGTCGTCCCCCATTCTCACGGACACCCTGCAGGCCGATTCCACCGGCCAGACGACGACAGCGCCGGTACTCGTGGCACGGCGCACTTTCCTTGGAAACGCCACGCTTTTCTGTCAATACACGGTGTTTGGCGCGGCGCGGGACGGCGCGGGCCAGCCGCACGTCTCGGGCAGCTGGATCTTGAAGCGGGCCAACGGGACCCTGGTGCGGGAAGTGCCCGCGCGGGCACTCAATCCCTCGGCCGACGGCCGGCTGCTTCGCCTCTATGGAATAGCACTAGCTGGCCTCTCGCCGGGTGATTACGAGCTGACGCTGGCGGTCCGGGACGAGCTCGCCGTGAAGGCCGTGGAACTCCGTGAACCCTTCACCGTGGAGCGTGCGGTGGGGGTCTCGCCGGCCACCTCGCAATAATTTTTTTCCAGCCGGTTGGAAGCCTTCGGGGTCTTTGAGTTTCCTGGCTGGGCAGGCCCGGAACTGCTCATCTGGAAACGTTTTCTTGCATCTTCGTGATCCCGTTTTCCGGTCCAATCTCTTGGACAGCCCAAACCTCTACCGTCCCTAGGGGTTCCGGGACGAACGACAGTACCCATCCAACGAACCGTAGCGATGCATCACAAATATTCATGGGAGTAATGCATAAGAGTGTTTACCACTTTGGCTGAAGTGGTCACCGAGTGGTCTATCAGCCTGCGAATATCGCTAAAAATCGGTTTGACTTTGGTTCTAGTAGTTGTGTATTACTCCCTGCACCCAATGGCAGTGGTCAAACCTCGCTCGTTTCGGAGACCCCCTGAGGAGACCCATGTTTAATGTGAGTTTCGATCGTTTGATGCGGATCACCCGACTGGGGGCCCTGGCTGTGGCCGCCCTGCTCGTGTGTACCCCCGCAGTCTTCGCCCAGGCCACGGGCACTTCGACGGTCCGCGGCACGGTGACAGACAGCAGCGGCGGCGTCCTGCCCGGGGCGACCGTCACTGTACTGAACTCGGGCACGAAATCCGTGGTGACCGCGGTCACCGACGATCGCGGCGGATATCTCGCCGTTCTTTTCCCGGGGACGTACGACCTCAAGGTCGAGCTCTCGGGGTTCAAGACCTACGAGCAGAAGGGCATCACCATCAGCCCTGACATCACGCGCGGTATCGACGTGAAGCTCGAGGTCGGTCAGCAGAGCGAGACGATCACTGTCACTGCGCAGCAGGAAGTGATTCAGACGGAAACGGGCGCCCGTGAAGGCGTCCTGAGCGCGAAGCAGATCGACAACCTGTCGGTCATCGGCAGAAGCGCCCTCGAACTGCTCCGCATCATGCCAGGCGTCGTGGCTCCCGATCCCATCAACATGGAGTCGGTCAGCTTCGGCGGCGGCGCGAACAACACGCAGGGGTATACGGTCAACGGCATCCGCTCCTCCACGAACACGGTGAGCCTCGACGGATCGAACCTGATTGACATCGGGTCGAACAGCGGCGTCATCGTCACCCTGAACAACGACATGGTTCAGGAAGTGAAGGTGCAGAGCTCGAACTTCGCCGCCGAGTACGGGTCGGGCGCGATGAACGTCAGCGCGGTCACCAAGGCTGGCACGTCGCAGTTCCACGGCACGTTGTACGACTACTCGCGCAGCCACAGGTTCGCGGCCAACGACCGGTCGAACTCGATTGCCGGCGTCAAGAAGCCGGAGAGCTCGTTCCAGTATCCCGGCGGCAACGTCGGCGGTCCGATCTTCTTCGGCGACAGCTACACCAAGAACCGCGACAAGTTGTTCTTCTTCGCTGGTATCGAAGTGCAGCGCCAGAAGGTCGACTCGGGCTCGCGCTTCGGCGTGGTGCCGACAGACCTGCAGCGCAACGGGGACTTCAGCGAGTTCCTGCACGCGAACGGGCAGAACTTCAATCAGCAGATGGGCTGCTTCAACGGGTCCGGCGGTCTGATCAGCCAGGCGACGTCTCCGGGATCCTGCTCGGGCACGATTGGCCTGATCATCCCGAAGGGCTTCCCGGGCGCGGGCGGCATGGTGCCGGGCGGCAACCTGAATAACGTGCCGGGCCTGATTACCCCGCTCGGCAAGGTGCTCGTCAACGCGTATCCGAAGTCCAACTACTCCTCGGCAAACAACCAGTTCAACTACGTGTTCAGTCATCTCGACCCGACCAACCGGCTCGAGATGAAGTACCGGTTCGACTGGAACATCACCAACAACACGAAGGCCTACGTCCGTATCGCGCACGACAACGAGACGGCCGAAGGGGCACGCGGTGTGTGGTGGGGCGCGTCCGACGTCGCGTTGCCGTCGTCGAACGTGGGCACCAACCACGGCCGGTCGTACTCCGGCAACGTGGTGTCGGTCCTCAGCCCGACGACGACCAACGAGGCGCTCGTGAGCTGGAGCCGGCTGACGCTGGACAACGCCTACTCGAGTGACGCGATGCGTCTGGATACCTACGGTCTCGCTCTGCCGGGTTCGTTCGGCACCCAGAGCCCGTACATCCCGGCGGTCGTCCCCAACTGGGGCGGTGGCGTGAGCAACATGTGGAGCGCCGGGAACGACATGTATGCGCACAACGACGAGCTCCTCTTCAGCGACAAGCTGACGAAGATCATGGGCGCCCACGGCCTGAAGTTCGGCGTCAGCCTCGACCGTCTGCAGAAGCAGCAGAACTTCAACAACGACGAGGAAGGTCGCCTGATCTACGCTCCGCAGTGGACCAACGGCGGCAACACGACGGGCAACGCGGTGGGCGACATCTTCGCCGGCCAGGTTACCCAGTACGTCGCGGGCACCCGCGGTCCGGACGGCGAGTTCCGCTTCTGGAACCTCGACGCCTTCGCGCAGGACTCGTGGAAGCTCAAGCCGAACCTCACGTTGGAATACGGCGCGCGGATGGGCTACTGGACCAACAACGAGGAGCTGAACGGACTCGGTGGGTACTTCAACCCGTCGCAGTACGATCCGACCAAGCCGGAGTTCCTCGACCCGCCGACCTACCGGGTGCTGAATGGCGTCTGCTACGTGTCGAGCGGATGCGCCCCCTCGGGCATCCTCGACAATCGCAGTCCGTTCATCATGCCCCGCGTGAACCTCGCGTGGGACATCGACGGCGAGGGCAAGAACGTCCTCCGTGGCGGCTACGGCATCTTCTACAACCGGAACATGGGCAACGTCGAGTACGACCAGTCGCTGCACCTGATTCCGGCCGCGTACTCGGTGACGACCGGCGCGGGCGACGGGGCTGGCTACACGCACAACGGCCAGGTGGTCGGTCTGACCTACGACACCCTGCCTCAGGCGACGCTGGCCACCCGTATCGGCAATTCGAACATCAACACCTTCACCACGAACTCCTTCACGTTCCCGAAGACGGACACGTACAGCGTTTCGTACGCCCGCCGCATCATGTGGAACCAGGTGGTTGAGGCAAGCTACGTCGGGACGCATGGCCACGACCTCGTGAGCCGTGTGAATGCCAACCCGGTCAATCTGGGCGAGATGAACACGGCCACGCTGGGCGGTGTCGACCTCTCGAACCCGGTGAACCGTTGGGCCATCAACTCGGGCCTGCTCAACCAGCTGCGTCCGTATCCGACGATTCCGGGCCTGACGCAGTACGACTTCACGGGAGTCTCCTGGTACAACTCGCTCCAGGTGACCCTGAGCCGTCAGACGGGGCGCCGCCTGCAGTACTTCGTGGCCTACACCCATGGCCAGGAGAAGGGCACGCTCGGTGACGAGTACCGCAACCGGGATCCGTTCAACGAGGCATCCACCTACGGC
>JBKPSY010000059.1:0-15120 GCA_046735235.1 Acidobacteriota bacterium
GCGCCCACTGCTAGAGTCGGAAGATGTGTGGCTCGGGTCTGCCCTTCAATGCGTTCCGTGTGTCGACGATGAGCGGCGCGCCCGCGACCAGCGCGTCGTAGTCGAACCCGCGATGGGCGGTGACGACCACGGCACAGTCGACGCCTGCCTTGAGCGCCGCGGCCTCGGGCACCGCGTGCATCAGCACGCCGTGCTCATCCACCATCGGCACGTGCGGGTCGCTGTAGGTGACCGTCGCGCCGCGCTGCTCGAGCAGGCGCGCGACGTCGAGCGCCGGCGACTCCCGATAATCGCCGACGTCAGCCTTGTAGGCCATCCCGTACAGGTGCACGCGCGATCCCTTGAGCGGCCGGCCGACGCTGTTCAGCGCCTCGCCCACCCGTTCGACCACATAGCGCGGCATGGACGCGTTGATGTGGCCCGCCAGCTCGATGAATCGGCTCTCGAACCCGCTCTGGCGGGCTTTCCAGCTCAAATAGAACGGATCGATCGGGATGCAGTGCCCCCCGAGGCCAGGTCCCGGGTAGAAGGCCATGAACCCGAAGGGCTTCGTGCGCGCGGCCTCGATGACTTCCCACACGTCGATGTTCATCTGACGGCACATCAGCGCCAGCTCGTTGACGAGAGCGATGTTCACCGCGCGGAACGTGTTCTCGAGCAGCTTGACCATCTCGGCCACGCTGGTGGACGAGACGGCGATGGTCCGCGCCACGATCTGGTCGTACAGGGTACAGGCCACCTTCGTGGAGATTGGGTCGCTGCCGCCGACCACTTTCGGCGTGTTGCCCGTGTGCCATTCGGGATTGGCGGGATCGACCCGCTCGGGCGAGAACGCGAGGTAGAAGTCGCGGCCGGCGACGAGTCCGCCACGCTCCAGCATCGGCCGCACCACTTCCTCTGTGGTCCCCGGATATGTCGTCGACTCGAGGACGATCAGCTGGCCGGCACGCAGGTGCGCCGCCACCTGCTCGACGGCCGCCACGACGTAGGACAGATCGGGATCCTTCGTCTTTCTGAGGGGCGTCGGCACGCAGATGCTGATGGCATCGGCGTCAGCCAGCACGGAGAAGCTGCTGGAGGCCTGCAGGTGCCCTGACCGCACGAGCGGAGTGAGGCGGTCGGTGGCAATGTCAGGGATGTACGATTCGCCGCGCCGGACGCTTTCGACCTTCGACTCGTCCACATCCACGGGAGTGACGTGAAATCCTGCGGTGGCGAACTCGACAGCCAGCGGCAGACCGACGTAGCCGAGGCCAATGACGGCGACGCGCGCCCGTTTCGTGCGCAGGCGCTCGATGAGAACAGCGGCCTGATCCACGTCCGTGCCAGCCCCAACTTGTGATCCCGCCAAATCAGTCATCTCGCGCGCAGCCCTGCTGAGTCGAACGTTTACTATACCAAGGAGTGCCTGTGTCGCCCATCTTGGCGAGGATGCCCCGGCTCGCCTTCTCGAGCGTGGCGCGATCCCGACTCCTCGGTCTCGCCGCCACGCTGCTGGGCGCCGCGGGTCTCAGCGGGGTCTTTCTCGGGCCCGGGCCGGCAGCCATGAAACTGGGCGTCGCCGGATTGATGATCCTGGCTGTCTGCCGAATCGGAGATGCGCTGGTCGTCCTTGCGGCGCTGGGCCCGCTTGGGGGTGCGCTGGCGGGATTGAGTGGCTCCACGGCCTCCTGGTCAGCGCCGTTGGCCTTCGCCCTGGTGGCCGGTGCCGGACTCCGGTGCGCCGTCACGCCGCGCGCGTCGAAGGATCCAGCCGCAACGGGAGTCGCGGCGGCGTGGATCGCGCTGGCCCTGGCGTCGGCGGCCGCCGAGTGCTGGTTCCGGGCATCGCTCGATTCCAGTCTTGGACCGACGTTCCTCAACTTCTTTCGATGGCTCCTCGTGCAATACCCGGCGGTCAGGCCTTCGTCGTATGGCTTCGCCGTCGCGGCGATGATGACGGCCGCCAGCGCCGCGGCATTCGCAGTCACCGTCAGCGCCTGTCGCGAGGAGTCCGCTCTGTCAGCGAGGATCACGCGTGCGCTGGTGCTCGCTGGCGCCGCCCTCGGCAGCCTGGCGGTGTACCGCCTGGTCGAAGTGTCCCTCCGGCGTCCTCCGTTCCTGGAGTCGCTCGTGGCGTTCGGGCAATCACTCCGCGTCAGCCCGGTCGTCGCGGACGTGAATGCGGTCTCAGCGCTGTTTCTCCTCCTGCTGCCCGCAGCGGTGGGAATCATCGCGGGCCGGTCGGCGCGCTGGGTTGGGTGGGCTGCTCTTCCCTGGCTCTTCGCGGGGATCTGGCTGGCGGGATCCCGCACGGCCATAGCGCTCCTCCCCATCGCCTTCACTCTTCAGGCCTGGCCGTGGCTCAAGCATCGAGTGCCCTCGGGCCGCACGATGGTCGCCGGGCTCGCGGTGCTGGCCGCCGTCGGCGCCGCAGCGCTGTTGTTCGTCATGAAGAACGCCGCCCACGGCAGCCCGAGCGGAGCCGTCGCTATCCGCGCGGACATGGTGAGGACGAGCCTGAGCATGGCGTACCACCACCCGCTGTTCGGGGTCGGGATTGGGAACTACTACGCGCGGTCGATGGAGTTCATGCCGCCGCGGCTGTCTGAGCGCCACATCAAGCGAGACGCACACAACCAGTTCCTGCAGGTACTGGGCGAGATGGGCCTGACGGGGCTCGTGGTGTTCAGCGCAGTTCTGGTGATCGGACTCGGTCCCGGGCTGCTGGCGCTCGCGCGCGGCCGAGCGTCGCCGGCACTCGGCGGACTCGTGGCCGGCGGCTTGGCGTTCCTGACAGTGAGTCTCGGCATGCATCCGCTGCTCATCGCCGAGGTGAACCTGGTGTTCTTCCTGCTGCTCGGAGCGGCGCGCGCCGAGGGCGTTTCCGCCGGCGAGGGGTCCGTCAAGAGTTCCGGATCGCCCTGGATGGGACTGATCGCCGGTGTCGCGATCCTTGCGTGTGCCGCGGTGCCGTGGCGCGGCAGCAGCTTCGCACGCGAGGCAAATCTCGAGGGCGTCAGTTATGGCCTCTCGAATTGGCAATACGCCGACGGCCGGCGCTGGCGAACTTCTCGGCTGCCGGCCGTGATGTACGTGCCCGCCTCGGAAACACCCGTCACACTTCCTCTGCGGCTCCGAACGGGCCGCGGGGTCGTCGCCCCGGACATTCAAATCAGGATCGACGGCCGCCTGATTGACACGGTTCGGCTGCCGATTGGCGCATGGACGGACTCGAAGCTCACGATGCCGCCGACCGTTGGCATGTCGCGCGACTTCCGGAAGCTCGAGCTTCGTTGGGCCGCTGCGCCGTCGAAGCCGACGGCGGTCGACGTCGGGATACCCCACTAGCCGGACGGTCGCTGAACGGGTCTTACTGGCGGACCGCGGGGCCCTTTTCCAAATCGGCAACGGTGGCGAGGGACAGCGGCGCCAGCTCGACATCCGTAAGCCGGAACTGCATCTGCTTCAAGGGCGTCCCGACCCGCTCGCAGGCCAGCTGGAGCCGCGCGAGCGCCGCAACCTTGAACCTCTCCGAGCTGATGACCACCACGTCCGGCGCGTACCGCGCGAGGACGCCCTCGATGTCGGCCGTCGTGCCGAGCACGGGGACTCCCATGACATGCCGTCGCTGCTTGTTGGGGTCGTCGTCGAGGAAGCCGATCGGAATCGAGCGGTACGTGGAGTTGTTCCTGAGTTCGCGAACGAGAAGGGCACCGCCATCGCCGGCGCCACAGATGAGCGTGCGCTGGCCGACCGACCGGCTGCGGGCGGCGGTGTCGCCGAGCCATCGAAACGACAGGCGGGAGCCGATGACCAGCGCCGCAACCAGCAGGGCGTTGATCATGAAGACGCTGCGCGAGTAGTTGGTGAAGCGGAACAAGTACACGAGTGCGATGACCATGATGGCGCTTCCGGCGAGCACGCCGCGGACGTACACCATCAGGTCACCCACTGAGATGTATCGCCAGACGCCCTTGTATACGCCCCCGAGGTACAGGCCGGCAATCTGGCTAGCGATGGCGATGGGCAGCGAGACCACGAACAGGTTGTGATACACGGGCCGAAACTGGTCGTCGAAACGGAGCACCCAGGCCAGGTAGTACGCCACGCTGATCATGCAGACGTCGAGCAGGATTTCGAAGATGCGTCGCTTGTAAGTGATCTCGACCAGCAAGGGAGTGAGCGCCCGAAGACGCAGGAGATCGAAATCGCTTCCCGTGTACACGCGCACCTTGGCCAGCTGCACTGCCAGCAGCGCCAGCCCGACGAGCAGCAGGAGGCCAAGCCCCACGGACTCGACATTCGATTCCGCCAGCCCGGCGGCCGCGAGTCCTCCGACACCGGCAAGCGCATACAGGAACAGCGTGGCGTGTCGCTCGGTAAAACCCAGTGCGACGAGGCGATGAGACGTGTGATCGCGTCCTCCTTGCGACGCCGCCCGCCCCGAGAGCTTCCGCGAGATGGTCACGAAGGTCGTGTCGAAGATCGGCAGCAGCAGGATGAAGACGGGCACGACGAGGGCGGAGATGAGCCCACGCTGTGCGTCCGGGCTATCCGAGAGCGTGAGCAGCGCGAAGCTCGACCCGAGAAACAGGCTGCCGCAGTCGCCGAGGAAGATCGACGCGGGCTGGAAATTGAAGCGCAGAAAGCCGAGTGTCGCTCCTGCCAGGGCGGCGGTGTACACGAACGCGTAGCGATTGAGCGCTCCGGTACTGGCACAGAGCGCCAGCGCTGCAATCACGCTGATGCCCGCGCAAAGGCCGTCCATGTTGTCGAGCAGGTTGAACGCGTTGGTCAGCCCGACGATCCAGACAATTGTCACCAGCGCGTCGATCGCGGGCGATCCCGTCCAGGGCAGCTTGTGGCCTAGCGTCACGACGGCGCAGGCCAGGATCAGCTCGACGGTCAACTTGCTGACCGGCTTGAGCGATCGCACGTCATCGAGCAGCCCAAGCCCGAGCGTGAGCGTACTCACCACGGCCACCATCGCCGTCTGCCGCGAGAATCCGAAGGCGGTGACGACGATCAGCGTCGCGGCCATCACGGCGATGCCGCCGAGCAGGGGAACCGTACGGCCGTGCCAGCGGTCCGCTGCGGGCGCGGCGACGATGCCCGCGCGCAGGGCCAGCGCTCGAACGAGCGGCGTGAGGCCGAATGACAGGAGCAGCGCGCTGGCGAACGCCAGTGGGAAGGACCAGACGCCGCCAGGGATCGAACTCATGCGGCACGATCGCGTGCCGGCGGCCTCGGGGACCGCTCGGAGCACCCGGCTGGGGTTGTGGTAGACGGTTTCCGCTTCAGGTCGTCCTCCACCGATGCCCGTCGCCCGTCGTTGCGGACACAGAAAAGCGTGGGGAGCACGCGAACCTTGCAGGACTCTACCAGAAGAGCGGGCCTCGTGCGATTTCTATACGGCTGTCGCGGCCATCGATTCGACAAGCTCCAGAAGGCCCGCCCGGTCGAGCGTGACGTCCGCGGATGAGTACTCAGCCGTGAGTGCCGGCGCGCCGTCCAGCGCGGTCCCGCATTCGGGCAGCATTGGACAGATCACGTAGTACCCGCCGCGGGCGATCGTCCGGTAGCACTCCTCCTCGGACACCATGATCTCGTGGACCTTTTCGCCGGGACGGATACCGGTGAAGGTGATGGGGATGTCGCGGTCACCGATGAGGGCGGCCGCCAGATCCACCACGCGCGCGGCAGGCACTCGTGGCACGTAGATCTCCCCCGCTCTGGCGCCGCCCAGCGCCGCGAACACGGTGTCCACCGCCCGGTCGAGCGTGAGGAGAAAGCGCGTCATCTCCGGCAGCGTCACGGTGACCGGACCCCCCTGCTCGATCTGGTATCGGAACAGCGGCACCACCGACCCGCGTGAGGCAATCACGTTGCCGTAGCGGACGCCCACGAACCGCGTGCCCGACGATCCGATGTTCGCTTCGACCAGCACGCGCTCCATCAGCGCCTTCGTCATCCCCATCACGTTGACGGGCTTGCAGGCCTTGTCGGTGGAAATCCCGACCACCGCTTCCACGTGGCGGCCGCTGGTGCGCACGGCGCGGACCAGCGCGTCGGCGCCGAGCACATTGGTGCGGACGGCCTCCATGGGGAAGTACTCGCAGGTCGGCACCTGCTTCAGCGCCGCGGCGTGCACCACGATGTCCGCGTCCGCCACCGCCTCGAGGACCGTCGGATAGTGACGCACGTCGCCGATACGAAAGCGGAGCAGCTCGCGGAAGTTTCGATAGATCACCTCGTCGGTCGCCGCCTGCTGCTGCTGGAACTGCAGGCGCATGTCGTGCTGTTTTGCTTCGTCCCTGGATAGCACGACGACATGCTTCGGGCGTCCGACGCCGCCCTCGAGAAGCCGCCGCACCACTCGCCGCCCGAGCGAGCCGGTGCCGCCAGTGACGAGCACGCGCTTGCCGTCGAGATTGAGTGGCGGTGTCTGGGATGTGCCGGTCATCAGGTCGTGAACCCTTCCTCGGGCTGGTTGCCATGCGGCACTGCCCAGACGACGCGCCGGACGTAGTTCGTGTAGCTGAGCAGGACTCGCACCATTTTTGCCGAGACGTTGGGAGCGGTGTAGTCGGCCACGACGCGCAGCGTGCGCGCGACGCCGCGCCCCTGCGACTCGAGCACTGCCAGCGCCTGCCGCACCCGGTCGACGTCGAGACCGGTCATCATGACGGCGCCCTCTTCCATCCCTTCGGGTCGTTCGTGTGCCTCGCGGATGTTCAGCGCCGGAAAGTTCAGGATGGACGACTCTTCGGTCACGGTCCCGCTGTCGGACAGCACGGCTTTCGCGTGCATTTGGAGCGCCACATAGTCGATGAAGCCCAGGGCGGTCATCACCTCGACCTTCGGGTGAAACACCAGTCCTTCGGCGTCGAGCCGCTTTCTGGTCCGCGGGTGCGCCGAGAAGATCACGCGCAGGCCGGAGTCCGAGGCCACCGCGTCCAGCACGGCCGCCAACGCGCGCAGATTCACCGGCGAGTCGACGTTTTCCTCACGGTGCGCGCTGACGACGAAATAGCGCTCCGGCTCGAGGTCCAGGCGCGCCAGCACGTCCGACCGCGAAATCTTGTCGCGATAGTGCTCGAGGACCTCGACCATCGGGCTGCCGGTCTTGACGATGCGGTCCGGAGGAAAGCCCTCGCGAACGAGATATTCGCGGGCGATCGTGCTGTACGGCAGGTTGACGTCCGAGATGTGATCCACGAGGCGCCGGTTGATCTCCTCAGGGACGCGGTCGTCGAAGCACCTGTTCCCGGCCTCCATGTGGAAGACGGCCACGCGGCGGCGCTTGGCCGCGATGGCAGCAAGCGAGCTGTTGGTGTCACCGAGGACGAGCAGCGCGTCCGGCTGTGTCTCGGCCAGCACGCGGTCGATGCGGATGATGACTTGCCCGATGGTCTCCGCGGGGGTGCTGCCGGCGGCCTCGAGAAAATGATCGGGACGTCGGATCTCGAGGTCGCGGAAGAAGACGCCGTTCAGCTCGTCGTCGTAGTTCTGGCCGGTGTGAACGAGGAGGTGGTCGGTGGCGGCGTCGAGCGCCGCGATCACGCGCGACAGCCGGATGATCTCCGGACGCGTGCCCAGCACGGTCATGACCTTGAGCCGTCCGCGATTCACGCGGGCGATTATAGCGTGCGGGTTCTCAGTCGGCTGCACCGTATCGACCGGGGCCGTGTGCCCTCACGCCCCGAAGCCGCTCGTTCCTCGAGCGCGCCGGGCCACCGCGTAGTGTGCGGCCAGGAGCACGTCGAATGTCGGCGTCAGCGTGATCGGCTCGAAGAGACTCCACGTGAGCAGTGTCACAAAGCCGACGAACAACCCGGCCCACAGCCGGGACGTCGTGGCCATCCGGCGTATCTCTGCAAGCGCCACCCACACAAACCCGAAATAGAACGCCACACCAATCAGGCCAGTCAGCGCAGCCACCCAGAGGGCCCCATTATGCGGGGTCCACACGATGCTCAGGTCGAACGTCTCGAGAATATCGGATCTGGGGCTGCCGATAATGGGATGATTCGCGACCACCTGGAAGGCACTGGTCCAAGACCAGGCCCGTGCATCGAGAGAGATCGGCAGCACGACCTGCGCGTGCTTCAACGCGAGAATGACGGCCATCCCAGCGGCGCCGGCCGCCAGGCTCACGGCGGCGAGAGTCCAGAGTCCCACTCCACGCCGCCACGCTATCCGCATTGCGACGATTCCGATCACGAAGACGATGGCAAAACGTGTCAGCGTCGCCAGAGCGGCCCCGGCAAACAGCGCCGACAGCCACCAGCTTCCCGCGAAGAAGCAGATGCTGAACAGGAACACCAGGTACCATGCAATCGTATTGGAGCGCCCGAGGGCGCTTCTTATGACGGCCTTGTCCTGGTAGAGCTCGGCTTCTGCCGGCGTCGCCTGGCGATCGAACTTCCTCAGGTCTTCCGGTGAATCGTCATCGTCGGCGTCGGTGTCGGTGATCCCCTCCGCGGGGAGCCTCTCCCTCGAGCGGTCCTTCAGCGCTTCCCTGTACAACTGCTGCGTCCGAAAGGCGTCCTGACCTGGAATCAGAAACCTGCCCGGCGGCAGGAGGGCAATCGTCGCGAGCGTGACCGCGCACGTGACCAGGCCGCCAATCTCCAGACTGGACCGGAGCTGTCGATCTGAGAGCTCGACACGCCTCAGAGCGATGACCGTGACCACCGCATACACGACGGAGAGGAAGACCACCGCATCAGTTTTGCCTTGCAGTGGACGTCCTGACAGCGCCTGCACTGCGACAGGGATCGTCATTCCGAGCAGCAGCAGGGCTCCACGAGGGATGTTGGTCGTCACGTCTCTGTCGAAATGGGCGACGAACACGAACGGCAGTACCAGCATGCTCAGCGGGAGCGTGATGCCGATCCACACGTAGCCGTAGAAGACGCTGATCAGAAACAGGCCGGCCGAGCCCACCCGGAATGCTTCAGCGCGGGTCATGTGTGCTCGTCGAATACAGCGCCGCGACGATACGCCACCGCCGGACGATTCTCGTACGTGTGGTCATGGTGGTCCTGTCCCTTCCGTAATCGCGCGCGGCGTCTTCGTGACGGTCCCCCGGCGGCCGCGCATCCCCAGCCCGTTGGCGATGAATCGCCAGGCCGTCGGCGAGACCGCAATCCGCGGCTGGACCGAGAGCGCGTCCGCCATGTGGCGCAAGGCGGCCGGCCAGTCTCGGCGGCGCAGTTCGTGCCGCGCCGCAACGACCCGGGCCATGGCACGCGCGCGTGTTTTCAAGCGCAGCAGGTCAGCGGGAAGATCGTCCCGCTGAAAGAAGCGGTCCGCGACGAGAATAGGCTCGGCCGCGCTGCTCGCTGCGCGAGGCCTGAAAGTCTGTGACGCCTCGTGCACGCGAAACGCCGCGAGAGGCTCGTTGAGCCGCAGCATCGGCCCGTGCAGCAGAACCTTCTGGAAAAAGTCCCGGTCAGGAACCTGGCGGAGCGACTCGTCCCATCCACCGACCTGCTCCCAGACGCTCCGGCGAACGAAGGCGCCGGCTCCCGGCGGCGGCGCGAAATCCCGCACCATGCACCGTACATCCACGTCAGGCACGAACACGCGGCGAACCGTCCGGGACTCGTCGTCGATGATCAGGTAGTCGCCGTAGACACCGGTCACCGACGGATGTGCCTGCATGGCCGACACCGCAGTGGTGATGGCCCCAGGCCGCAGGATGTCGTCGTCGCCCAGGTAGAGCAGAATTTCGCCGCGTGTCTTCGACCATCCCTCGTTCAGCGTGGCAGACTGGCCTCGGTTCTCGCGGGAGAACCATCGCAACCGCGCGCCGAAGCGCTCCAGCACCCGGGGGGTATCGTCCGTGGAGCCGTCGTCGATCACGACGAGATCGATATTCGGGTAGTCCTGTGCGAGGACGCTGTCGACCGCCTCGGCAATGTACCGCGCGTGGTTGAATGCCGGGATGACGACCGCCACGCCCGCCCTCACATTGGCCTCCGTCCGAGCATGGTGGTGAGACCGACCGCAGCCGCCGCATACCCGCCGGCGACGTTCAGTAGCCGCAGCGGGAGCAGCCACGCGAGCGCCGGGCCGCGTCCAGACGCCAAAATGCCGCGCTCCTCCTGACAGGCGGTGTAGTGCGGCGGACAGTATCGGCCAATCGAACCGCGCGTTGGCGCTAGCATCCGGCGAGCTCCCGATAACAGGCCGCATGCTGCGCTGCGGCGTGATGAATGTCCATCAGCGTCGCGGCCGCGCGACCGTTCGCGACCATCGCTGCCGTCTCGTCCGATGGGTCGATCAGCCGCTCGAGCAGATCCGCAAGTTCCTGCGGCTCCCGGGTGGCGGCCACCAGACCACACTGATGCGTCTCGAACAGCTCCCGCACGTCGCCGACATCGGTCGACATGACCGGCTTTGCCATCGACAAGGCCTCGCACACCACCGTCGGCCCGCTCTCGTGCCTCGAGGTGCAGACGAAGATGTCCGCATGTCGCATGAGCGCCGGCACGTCCTGCCGCGCCCCGAGGAACAGCAGGTTCCCGACGTTCAGCCGCGCCGCGAGCCGCTGCAGTTTCTCGTAGTACGGCCGCTGGTTGTCGAAGATCGTGCCGGCCACGTAGAACCGCAGCCGGTCGCCGCGGCCGCGCACGTTCAGCTCGTGCGCCAGGCGGATGAACAGCTCGTGGTCCTTCACGGGATTGACGTTGCCAACCGACAACACCCTCACGCCCTCGAAGCCGGCGTCAGGGTACGGACACGGGACGTCGAGTGCCGGGTCGAAGCGCGCGGTGTCAACCGGCGGCGCGATGACCCAGGTCGCCAGCGGCTGGCCTCGTCCCGCGAAGTAGTACTGAAGTGTCCGGCGTGACGACGCGATCACGCCGTCCGGGGGACACACCTTGTAGACGACGCGGAACAGCGGGCGAACCATCGCGGGCATGAACGTGTCGTTCAAGTGCCACACGCGCCGGACGCCGGCGAGCCACGCGGCAATGATGCCTTTCACCTGCCAGGAGCCGTTGCAATGCACCACGTCCGGCCGGACAGAGCGGATGACGGACCGGATGGCGCGCACTTCTGACACGAAGAAGAAGAGATAGCCGGCCAGATGCCGGACCTCCCTGGTGAGCCGATGCAACGGGACGACGCGCGACTGGACGCCGGCCACGCGCAGTACCTGCTGAAATCGGTCCGACCCTGCTGTCGGGAGCACGACCACGCTGTCGACGCCGTGATCAGCCTGTAACCTGGCGGCGACCCCGGCAATGCGCTGCTGCGGCCCGCCGTAGCGACCCTCTTCGACGATGTTTACCACCGTGAGCCGGCGTGGTTCCTGGTCGACTGGTCTCATCATCCCTGCGCCGGCCGCAGCCGTCGCACCATCCCCCCGAGAAGCGATCGGTCGGCAGCCTCGAGCACGCGGGTCCACAGCCACACGCTCAAGAGGGCCAAGCCCGCCAAGGCGGCCGCCAGCGCCGCCGCGCGAGGCTCCACGCGGCCCAACCCCAGCGCAATCGCGAGCGAGAGTCCCACGAGCGCCCACTGTCCCGCCGGCAGCGACAGCTCGCTCACCGGCATGCCGTTGAGACTCCGGGCGCCGAGCTGGAACATCACCGCCGCGTCGGCGATGGAACGGATGGCGCACGCCGCGCCTGCGCCGGCGGCGCCCCAGCGCCACGTGAGCGTAAACGTCAGCGCCACGTAGAGGGGCCACTCCGCCACGTTGGCCAAGCCGGCCCACGACGCGCGTCCGGCGCTGACCAAGACAGTCGAGGGCACGGCCGCCACCGACCCGGCGACGATGCCGACGCACAACCACTGCAGGACGGGCGCGCCCGCTGCCATGCCGGCGCCCAGCCAGAGTCTCAACAGCTCCCCCGCCGCGACGGAAAGCACCCAGGCGATAGGCAGCAGCGCGGCGATCAGCAGACGCACGGCACGCCGGTGAAGCGACGCGAGTTCGGCGGCCTGCGCCATCGTCAGCTCGGTGAGTCGCGGGAACATCGCGCGCAGCAGGCTGGTCGAGAAGACCCACAGGCGGCTCACCAGCTCGTAGGGCGTTGCGTACCACGCGACGGCCTCGGCCGAGACGAAGCGGCCAATCGCCAGTCGATCGAGCAGCGTGACGAGCGGCACCGTGGCGACGCACGCCGTCATCCAGATTCCTGGTCCGATCATCAGGCGCAGTGCCTCGAGGCTGGGACGGCGCGGCACGCGCACCTCTGGCAGCTCACCCCAGACCTGCACGGCGTGCGCGATCATCGCCGCCACTCGGCTCGCCAGGATGACGACCACCACGATGTCGAGCCGATGCGTCCACGGCAGCACGCAGAGCGGGCCAAGGTAGTTGAAGGCCGTGGCCGGGATCTGCACGAGGTTCACGAGGTCGAAACGCTCGCGCGCCTCGAGCATCGATCGGAGCGCCAGCGTCACGAGCATCACCGGGATGCTCAGCGCCAGGACGTAGAACGTACCGACGGCCTCCTGCTCGAGCGCCGGACCCAGGCTGAGCCAGCCCTCTGCCAGCGGCCGCGCGGCCAGGGCGAAAAGCGCCCCGCCGAACAGCCCGAGCACGCCGTGCGCGACCAGTGACGTCCAGGCTACGGCCGCCGCGGCCTCGGGCGTCTCACGCGCCTGTACGAGCCGCCAGATCGTCGCACGGCCGAGCCCAAGGTTCACGAGCATCAGGTACCCGGTCACCGACCAGGCGATCGCCAGCACCCCGAACCGCGCGGGGCCGAGGCCGTGCAGCAGGATGGGCACGCCCAGCAGCGCCGCCACCGCCGGAGCTCCCGTTCCCGCAACGTTCCAGATGGTGCTGCTGGCGATGCGGCTCACGGCGTCTCTCGCCCGAGCGCACTCCGCCATGCGTCGTAGGGCATGTCATCGGCAGCCAGCTCGCGCACCATCGCCGGCCAGGCCGGCGCATCGAATCGGGCGGCCTCCTGGAGCCGGGATCCGTTCAGGGTGCGATCCACGCGGGGACCATCCACGGATTCGATCGCGACACCGGCCGAGAATGCCTCGTTCAACAGCACCACCAGGTCGTGCTTGCTGATGGGAGCGGCCGCCACATGGTAGAGGCCCGACAACCCGTCTCCGCTGGCAATCACGTCCGCGACGAGCCGTGCGAGCACCGCCGTCGTCACGCCGGAGAACGACGCGCGCGTGTACCCCTGGCAGACGCCCGCGCGACGCCTCGAGAGGAACCACTCCACGAGTCCCAGGCCTTCGCCGATCTCGCGGCCGATAATCGACGTGCGCAAAGTGAGGCAGCCCGGCGCCGTCACCTCCCCGAGTGCCTTGGTGCGGCCGTAGAGGTCCTCAGCGTCGGTCAGATCGTCCTCGGTATAGCCGCCGCGGCTGCCGGAGAACACGCAGTCGGTGCTCACATGGATGAAGCGCGCGCCGCGGGCGGTGGCGGCCCGCGCGGCCAGATGGGGGAAGAGCGCGTTGACGGTGATGGCGGCGACGGGGTCCTTCGCCTCGGCGCGCTGCTTCACGAGGCCGATGCAGTTGACGACCACGTCGGGCCGCGCCTTGTCCAGGGCGCGGTCCAGGCTGCCGGGATCTCGCGCGTCGACGCCCTCGATCGTTCGCGCGGGATCGAAAAGGCCGATGCGTCGCCAAGGCTCGAGCGATCGGAGCGTGACGAATGTCTCGAATCGATCGCGGAACGTTCGCCACATCCGGTGGCCAAGCATGCCCGCGCCCCCCAGGATCAGGACGCGCACCGAGCCATCCGGCCGATCGCCGCTCATGTCGTCACCCGTGACGTGGTCAGCGCGCGGACGATCGAGTCGTAGCGCTCGGCCACCTGGTTCCGGTTGTAGTGCTGACGGACGTGCGCGCGGCCCGCGCGGCCCATCGCACGCCATCGGTCGGGATGGCGCGCGGCGTCGCGAAGCGTTTCGGCAAGAGACTCCGCCGAACCGGGCGCCGCAACGGCCCCGCTGCCTGCTTCCTCGATCAGCGCCGCGAGGTCCGAGCCTGCATCCGCAATCGCTACGAGCGGCAGGCCGCATCCCATGATCTGGTAAACCTTCGACGGCAGGGCCTGCATTCCGGCGCCGCCGGCGAGCGGCACCAGCGCCACGTCAGTCGAGCCGTAGATGGCTGGCATCCGCGCGAAGGGCTGGTACGGCAGCACCTGCACGTTTGGGAGACCGGCCGCTTCTTCGGCGATCCGCGTCCACTCGATGCCGCCGCCGACGAGCAGCACGCGGAACCCTGGCTCGTCGGCCAGCAGCCGCGCCGCCTCGAGCACGGCGCCGAGTTGCTGCCCCGGACCGAAGTTGCCGGCATAGGTCACGACAAACGCCCCATCGAGCCCGTGTGTCCGGCTGAACTCGTTCGGCCGCGGCTCCGGCGTGAGCGCCTCGGCATCCACGAAGTTGGGCACGACGCGGACGCGATCCTGCGGCACGCCCTTCTCCAACAGGCGCCGCGCGGCGGACGGGACTGCCACGGTGATGGTGCCCGCGCGCCGGTAGACGAACCGCTCCACGGCCTCCAGGATCCGCAGGCCCAGGCCGGGACGAATCATCCCCAGGCTCACGAGGATGTCGGGGTGAATCTCCTGAACGTTGTAGATGAACGGTGCGCGCCATCGCGCGGCAAGCAGCCATGCCCCAACCCCCATCGTGAGGGGCGGCGACGGCGTCAGCACCACGTCGGGACGCCACGGCAACGCCACCAGACCGGCCACCGTGCTCACCGCGTGGAACCACAGCCACGCGCCGACCCGCAGCGCGCGCGATCGTCCCTTGCGCGGCATCAGCACGTGCAGGACACCGATGCCCGCATAGTTGCTCGATTGCAGGATCCGTCCCCATCGCCGGCTGAGCGGCTGCCGCGCCTGCGCTTCGACGTCGACATTGTAGTGGGGCGTCGTCGTGAGGACGGTCACGTCGTGTCCACGCCGCTGCAGATCCTCCGCGACGGCGCCCATCAGGCGCGCGGTGGATACGCCGTCTGGCTCGAATAGCAGGGTGAGCACGAGCACCCGGTCCATGGCAGACGTGGAGGCGCTACACGCCGGCGGCGCCGGCCCAGCGCCAGTAGCGCCGCAGGCCGTCCACGAGATTGACGGTCGGCGTGTAGCCGAGCTTCTCGTGCGCGAGCGAGATGTCCGCGATGCTGTGG
>JBKPSY010000060.1:0-7285 GCA_046735235.1 Acidobacteriota bacterium
AAGATGAATCGCGTCGAGTTCTATGACCACGGCAAGCTGGCGCGTGTCGAAGAGGACACCAACGGCGACGGCCGCGTCGACAAGTGGGAGACCTGGACCGGCGGCGTGCTCGTGCTGGTGGCACTCGATACCAAGAGGACAGGCAAGCCCGATCGCCGCATCGTCTACGCGGCTGAGGGCGGCGAGCCTCGAATGGAAGTGGATGCGAAGGGCGACGGGACGTTCACTCCCCTCGGCCACTGACGGACCGATGTCCATTCAATGCAAGGGAAAAAGGCTGTGAGCGTTACCAACCAAGTCCAGGCCCTGCGCCCAATGCGCGGATCGGTCTTCGGGTCGACCGTGCTCGGGATCAGCACCTCCACCGGCGAACAGACGCGCACCGACGCGGTGCTGGCCGGTCTCGGTCTGACGGCGCGCTGGGTTTCCGGTGCGAGCCAGGCGCTGTACGAGTTGCGCGAGCGCCCGACGATGTTGTGTCTGCTCGACTGCACGAGGAGCGGCGAGGCGTTGCGCGTCGCACGCAGCATCCGCACCGAGCGGCCGCAGGCGGTGCTGATCGGCATCGTCGATCCAAATCGCCAGGAGAGCTCGCTCGAGGCTTTCCGCGCGGGCGTCTTCGACATCCTGCCGACGCCGCTCGTGCCCTGGGATCTCGGCGCGGTGATCTCGAACGCGCAAGACCTGATTGGCCTGGCCGCCGATCAGCAGTCGGACGATCTCATCGCCGTGCAGCCGTACGGCGTGTTCGGATCGTCGCCGGCGATGCGAAAGATCATCGACGTGCTGCCGCGCGTCGCGCCGAGCCGCTGCCCCATCCTTCTCTATGGCGAGCGCGGCACGGGCCGGTCGATGCTGGCGCGCACGATTCATGGGCACGGCCGCAAGCCGAACGCGCCGTTCGTGACGCTCGACTGCGCGAACGCCACGCCACAGGATCTCGAGCACGAGCTCTTCGGAATCGTGTCGCAGCGCCGCGTGGACGGCAACGAAGAGCGCCGCACCATGGAGCGCATCAGCCGCGGGTCCCGGCTGATCGAGGCGTCAGGCGGCACGCTGTTCCTGCAGAACCTCGGCGAGATGCCGACCCGCGTCCAGGGCAAGCTGCATCGTGTGCTGCGTGATCGCGAAGCGGTCCTCACGAGCGATCGCACGCGCGTGGAGCTCGACATCCGGCCGATTGCCGCCGTCGATCCCGGCTTCGAGAGCGTCGTCGAAGAAGGCCGCCTGCGTCGCGATCTCTACGAGCGCCTCTCGCTCATCCGAATCGAGCTGCCGCCGCTGCGTCAGCGGCGCGAGGACATTCCGTTCCTCTCGAACCATTTCCTCAAAGAGGTCTGCCGCGGGAGCAGCGTGCCGATCAAGACGCTGACCCGGCCGGCGCTGACGCTTCTGGCCGCGCTGCCCTGGCGGGGCAACGCTCCCGAGCTGAAGGCCCTGCTCGAGCGCCTGGTCCTGCTGACCCCGCACGGGTCAACCCGGCTGGAGGACGTGCTGGCCCAGGTCCGGCTGGACGGAACGGAAGTCGGCACGGCCGGCGGGACGACCCTGCGGGATGCCCGGCTGCGGTTCGAGCGGGACTACATCGCGGCAGTGGTAAGACAACATCACGGCCGGATGGGCGACGCGGCACAAGCCCTTGGGATACAGCGGACCAACCTCTACCGTAAGTTGCGGCAGTTGTCCGTCGTCAAACCCGGCCGGGACGTCCGCACGTAGGATCAACGCTGCATGCAATGGCGTGTAATTCATTGATGGGGTGCGGGCCCATCGTATCGGCGCCCCGTGGAGTGGGATCTTTTCGATACAGTTCCGCCAGCTCGTCGCTTGACCCGAATTCTGGCAACGGCGATCATAAAGACCCAACATTGGCTGGGGATCCCAGCCTAGGAACAGGACAAGAAGGACATGCGCACAATCACTTTCGGGCTGGCTCTGGCGCTGGTGGGCGGCATGGCGCTCGCTCCGGTCGCGGCAGCCGGTCGGCAGAACGGCGTCATCGCCGGCTCGGCGGCGGCGGAAGCGAAGCAGCCGTACAGCCAGTACGTCATGCGGGCCCGGGACGTCAGCAACAACTCGTACCCGGCGCAGACGACGCTCGATGCCAACGGTCAGTTCGCGCTGAACGGCTTGACAGCGGGCACGTTCGTGGTCGAGCTCGTGAAGGTCAAGACCGGTCAGGGCCCCAACGAGGGCAAGGTCGTGTGCAGCGCGGGTCCGTTCACGCTGCAGGATTCGTCAGCGCAGATCGCCGACCTGATGATCAAGAAGGGTGCGAACGTGTCGTGCAACCGTCCGCAGGCGGCTTACATCCTGTTGGCCGGCGCGGCAGCGGCTGGCGTTGGGGCCGGTCTCGCTGGCAGCACGGTGCCGCCGACGACGGCGCCGCCGGTGGTCACCCAGCAGTCGGCCAGCGGCGCGCAGTAAGCGTCACGCGCGGCGACGCGCACGACCCGCACGTTTCGACCTCCGTTTGTCCCCGGTCCGGTGTCCGCCGGACCGGGGCTTCGTTCCACCGGCAACTTTCTTTCACCCAACCTGAATAATTCTCGTGGCTCGCATTTATTGCGCGTGCCTGATGGTGTGCTGTCTTGCGCTGGCGACGAGCGCCCAGGCACAGGACGCCCCGCAGGACCCGTCTGAATCGGCGCGTTTTCATTTCGGCGCCATTCGTTTCACTCCGTACCTGGTCATCACCGACCTTGGAGTCGATACAAACGTCTACAACGAGGCGGATACCCAGAACCCGAAGCAGGACACGACGGCCACCTTCGGACCGGGGGTCGAATACTGGTTCAAGGTGGGTCGCGCACGCATCGCGGCCAAGAGCGACGTGACGTACACGTGGTTTCGGACCTACGGCGATCAGCGTTCGTTCAACACGGATAACCAGGTGAGGGTGTCGCTGCCGCTGAATCGCCTCACGCCCTTCGTCGACGGCCTCTACAACAACGGCCGGCGGCGCGTGAGCTATGAAATCGACTCCCGCGCCTACAACACGAACACGGGATACGGCGGCGGCTTCGACATGCGCGTGACCGCGAAGTCCACGATCCGCCTCGAGGGCCACCACGAGAGCTATACCTTTCGCGAGGACGAGTTCTTCGCCGGCGTCAACCTCGCCAACGCGCTCGATCGCGACGTGAACAGGACGGGCGTCTCATGGCGCGAGAAGCTCACGCCGCTCACGATCTTCGCGGTGAATACCGAATACGAGCAGGACCGGTTCGGGAACTCGACCATCAAGAACGCCGACGGTTTCCGCGTGATGCCAGGATTCGAGTTCGACCCGCTGGCCCTCATCGGGGGCAAGGTCTACGTCGGGTACCGGCATTTCGACGTGCTGGACGGGAGCGTGCCCGACTACTCAGGCCTCGTGGCCGACGTCTCGGCGAACTACCGGGTCCACGCGACGAAGTTCGACGTGCTGTTCGCGCGCGACGTCACGTACTCGTACGAAACCACGCAGCCGTATTACCTCCTGACCAACGTCGGCCTGAAGGTGCTGCAGAAGGTGACGACGCACTGGGATCTCACCGGCAACCTTGGCCGCCAGTGGCTCGGGTACCGCGACATCATCGCGCCGGGGGTGGTCGGTGGAGACCGGCTGGATCGCAGCTACTACGTCGGCGGCGGTGTCGGGTACGAGATGAGCGACGACCTTCGGGTGGGCGTCGAAGCCAACTACTACCAGCGGACGTCGAACACGGTCACGTTCAACGAGTACAACGGCCTCCGGGTGGGTGCCGTTGTCTCTTACGGGTTGTCCTCACGATGAAACGTCTCTTCGCGCTCGCGCTCGTCGTCGCGCTCGGCGTGGGTACTGCCCGCGCGCAGCAGCCCGACTACATCGTCGGATCGCAGGATGTCCTGACGATCACCGTCTACGACCAGGCGGATCTTTCCGGCAAGTTCAAGGTCGAGGCCGACGGCAACTTCACGTTTCCGCTGGTGGGCCGCATCAAGGCGGCCGGCATCAAGCTGCACGACATCGAGAACGACTTGAAGACGCGGCTGGCCGACGGCTACATCAAGAACCCGCAGGTGACCGTCGCGGTCGAGACGTTCCAGAGCCAGCGGATCTTCATCCTCGGCGAAGTACGGCAGCCGGGACCGTACGTGCTTACAGGCGACATGACGGTCATCGAGGCGCTCGCGCGCGCGGGCTCGGTGACGCCGAGCGCCGCCGACGAGATCCTGATCGTCAGGCCTCCGCCGGGCAGGGGCGCCGGGCCCGTGCTGCCCGACCAGGCGGGCAACGACGTGACGGTCATCAGGATCAACATCCGGGATCTGCAGGAAGGCAATCTGAGCAAGAACGTGCTGCTCAAGGACGGCGATACGGTTGTCGTCCCGAAGGCCCAGGGCGTCTACGTCTTCGGCCAGGTGAAAGCGCCCGGCGCGTACGCGATGGAGAAGGGCACGACTGTGCTGCAGGCCTTGTCGCTGGCGGGCGGTGTGACGGATCGCGGTTCCACGGGCCGCGTGAAGATCGTGCGCACCGTGGACGGGAAGAAGAAGGAACTCAAGGCGAAGCTGACCGATCTCGTGGAACCAGGCGACACCCTGATCGTGGGGGAGCGCTTCTTCTAGCCAGCACGGACTGACTCAAAATGACGACCGACAACAAGACCAAGCCCACTCTCGCGCAGCTCGTGCACCAGCACGACGACGATGAGCGCCACGTGATGGATTACGTACGGGTGCTCTACAAGCGGCGCTGGGTGGCGATCCCGGCCTTCCTGATCGTGTTCACGATCGGCACGATCAACAGCTTCCGGACGACGCCCATTTACGAGGCGCACACACAGCTCCTGATCGAGAAGGACACGCCGAAAGTCGGCAACCTGAGCACGATGTTCCAGGAGAGCGACGGCTGGTACAACGACGACTTCTACCAGACGCAGTACCGGATCCTGCAGAGCCGCAGCCTGGCGCGCCGCACGGTCGACATCATGAATCTGGCGAAGCGTCCCTCGCCGAGCGCGAACGTCGTCGGGCCGATCAGCCTGACTGGGATGGTCTGGGATGCGGGTGCCTGGGTCAAGGCACAGGTGTTCGGTGCGCCGCAAAAGCCGGCCTCGGTCGCCCGGTCCACCGAGCCCGCCGATCCGCTGGCGCCGTACATCGGCGAGGTACTGGGCTCGCTGACGGTCACGCCGGTGCGCAACAGCCGGCTGGTCGAGATTCGCTTCTCCTCGACCGACCCCGTGCTGGCGGCCGACATGGCCAACGCGCACGCGAAGGCCTACATCCAGGAGAACACGGAAGATCGTTTTTCTGCCTCGAAGGTCGCCACCGATTGGCTGAGCGAGCGGCTGGCCGACCAGCGCAAGAAGGTGGAGGAGAGCGAACTCGCGCTCCAGAAGTACAAGGAGCAGCACGATGCGGTGGCCGTTGAGGACCGCCAGAACATCGTCGTGCAGCGCCTCGCGGACCTGAACGGCGCCGCCACGAAGGCGAAGATGGCGCGCATCGAGAAGGAATCGGAATACAACCAGATCAAGGCCGTGCAGGGCACTCCGGCAATCGAGACGGTGCCCGCGGTGATGTCGAACGAGTACGTCCAGAAGCTGAAGAGCCAGATTGGCGACCTGCAGCGGCAGGAAGCGCAACTCGCGGACAAGTACGGCGATCGGCACCCGGAGATGGTCAAGATTCGCACGGCCGTGCAGAGCGCGCAGGCCAAGCTCGACAGCGAGATCAGCAAGGTCGTCGAGTCGGTAAAGGCCGAGTACCAGGCGGCGCTGTCGCAGGAAAACAGCCTGATGGGCGCCCTGAACACGCAGAAATCCGAAGCCCTCGGCTTGAACCGCAAGGGCATCGAGTACTCAGTGCTGTCGCGCGACGCCGAGAGCAATAAACAGGTGTACGAAGCGCTGATGCAGCGCACGAAGGAGACGGGCATCTCGGGCGAGCTGAAGACCAGCAACATCCGCGTGGTGGACGCCGCCGAAGTCCCGAGCGCGCCGGTGCTGCCTCAGCGCCAGCACGATCTCATGCTGGCGGCCATCTCCGGATCGATCCTCGCGCTCGGCCTGGTATTCCTGTTCGAGTACCTCGACAACCGGATCAAGTCGCCCCAGGAGCTGCGGTCGTCTCTCGGGCTGCCGTTCCTCGGCATGCTCCCGGCGATCGACAGCGCCGGCCCGACGCTGCTCCACAACGGCGTGCCGCCGGCCTTCGCCGAAGCGATCCGGGCGGTGCGCACCAACGTGCTCTTCTCGTCCGCGGACGAGGGCGTCCGCATGATTGTCGTTACCAGCGCCGGACCCGGCGAGGGCAAGAGCATGTTCTCGAGCAACCTCTCGGTCTCGCTCGCGCAGGCCGGCCAGCGCGTGCTGCACATCGACGCCGACATGCGGCGTCCGCGGGTGCACGAGATCTTCGAGCTGCCGCAGGAGCCCGGGCTGTCGAACCTTCTCGTCGGCGACTGCAAGCCGAGCGAGGCGGTGAAGGTGACCGGCGTGCAGAACCTCTGCGTGCTGCCGGCCGGCATGATTCCGCCAAACCCGGCGGAGCTGATCGGCTCGAAGCGGTGCTCGGAGTACTTCGCGACGCTCAGCGAGCACTTCGACTGGGTGATCATCGACTCGCCGCCCGTGCTCGCGGTGGCCGACGCGTCGATTCTCGCGAATCAGGCCACCGGCGTGCTCTTCGTCGTCGGCGCCGACCAGACCAGCCGCCAGACGGCGAAGGCCGCCGTTGACCAGCTCCACGCCGTGCAGGCCCACGTGATCGGCGCGGTGCTGAACCGGGCGGACATCGAGCGGAATCCCTATTACTACTCGACCTACTACCGGAAGGAGTACGCCCGGTACTACGCCAAGGCGACCCAGCAGCGTCGCGCCTAGCCCTCAATCCCCTGACGAACGGACCACGCGCCCGGCGCTGCTGTCGGCAGCACGGGCGCGTCTGGTTTTTGGACGACGCTTCCCAGACATGCGGCTCTTGTACCTGTCCGGTTCCGGTGCGATGGGCGGCGCGGAGCGGGTGCTCCTGGACCTGATCCTGGGGATGCAGGCCCGTGGCCATCGAATCAAGTTGATCCTCGGCGAACCCGGCCCGCTGCAATCACAGGTCGCAAGCGCCGGCGTCGAGGCCGAGATCCTGCCGATGCCCGAGCGCCTCGCGGCGTTCGGAGAGTCGGGACAGTCACCGGCGGCGATGCTGGCCGGCGTTCCCGCAGCCGGAGCCGCCGCCCTCTCGTACCTCCGCGAGCTCAACGCGTCTGTCGCCCGGTGGAACCCGACGCTGATCCACAGCAACGCCATCAAGACACATG
>JBKPSY010000061.1:0-9218 GCA_046735235.1 Acidobacteriota bacterium
CAGGACCTCCGACAGCTCACCGGCGCTGGACACGCGAGGGAGTGCGTGCGTCCTGGCGCCCCGGTATCGCTTGATGACTGGCGGCGGAGGATCCATTCGCGCCTTTTCGTCGAGGACTCGTGTGCCCTCGAAGAAATCGACGAATTCCAGATTACGGGTGGCGTTGTGAAAGAATCCGGCTGCGGGATTCCAGGACTGCCAGGCGGCCATCGCCGCTTCCTCAGGACGTGTCTGCTTATCAGACCGTTGAAGCAACGTCGCGTCTACGAGTTTCGAGAGCAGTGTTCGCGCGTCACGTCTCGACGCAGACAGGAACGACGAGAGCTCCTCGATGCTGCGCCAGTCGCGGAAGAAATCGAGGAGCTCGATGATTGTCGCAGGGACGGCCACATACCTCGCAGTGGCATAGTTGTAGAGGACGAGCCGATCGTCGTCCCAATAGCTTACGAGGTGACGTGACCGCCTGAAGCGCACAGCTGGCCTAAGCCGTGAACTTGAACACCATCACCTGCGGGCATCTGCTCTTGGTATTGAAGGTGGTAATTGCCTGGAGCAACGCCTGTGCTTTCGGGTCGGAAGCCTTGGCGAGTTTCTTCGCTGCCTTCTTCAGTGAACTGTGGACGCCGATCAGGCGAATCTCGATCTGCTTCCCGCGCTTCATAGCCTTCGCCATTGGGAGCCTCCTCACTGGTAAACGACGCTGGTGACGGCTGAGCTTAGATGCGACTCAAGAATCAGTCAAGCTGCCAAGAGAACTATGGATTGCCTGCCGGCGGCAGCCCACCAATCCGTATCAGCAAGGTCTGGAACCGAGGGTATTGCCGGAGAGAATCCACCCGCGGGTCGACGCGCAGCCAAAGGATTCGCGACGACTGTTCATCCACGGCGCGTTCGAGTCCCTCGAGCGCCTCGGCGGGCATCCCCAGCGCGGCCTGGATGTACGCGGCGTCCTGCGGTGCCGCGAACTTGATGCCCGGCCGCACTGGAGCCGTCAACCGGGCGAGGATCTCTTCCGCCTCCGCCCTCCGTCCTGCTGCGGCGTAGGTTCGGCCGAGCTCGCTCATGATCCCGTCGTCGTTCGCGAGATCGAGCGCCTGGCGCAACTCGTTGATCGCGGCATCGTAGCGCCCGAGCGCCGCGAGCGCCCGCCCATGGGCCACGCGAGCCGCGGGAAACCGGCCATCGAGTGCGACCGCTTCGGCGGCCTTCGTCTCGGCCTCGGCAAAGCGCCGGTCGTAGTACAGCATCATGCCAAGAGAGTCTTTGACCTCCGCCGAGAGCGGATCGGATTGCTCGGCCTCTATTGCCTGGTTGACGGCTTCACGAACGCGGCCCGCAGCCGCCAGGAATCTCGCGTACATCCAGTGGGCAAGCGCGAAGTTCGGGTTCGCTGCAATCGCCTGGCGGTAGTGCGCATCGGCGCCCTGCCAGTCCCAGTCGAACTTGAATTGCAGTTCCGCCATGGCGGTATGCGCCTCGAACTGTCCGGCGTCGCGCGCGAGCGCCTCGTTGGCGGCCGCCGTTGCCTGTGTTCGCGCCTGGGCCGGTGACAGCAGGCCGAATCTCTCCTGCAGGGTGTAGCACCTCGCCAGGTTGGCCCAGGCCGATCCGTAGTCAGGGTCGATTTGGACGGCCTTCTCGAAGAGCGGGCAGGCCTCGCGCATCCGATCCCGATTTTGTGTGTGAAGCAGGTAGCGCCCTCGCAGGTAGAGGTCCTGGGCCTCGGGTTTGGCCGCGTACAACCGGACGAGGCGCTGCCGCTCGGGATCCGTCAGCGCCGCACGGAGTTCTTGAGCGATCGTTCGCGCGATTTCAGCCTGCAAGGCAAACGTATCGTGCGCCTCGCGCTCGTACGTAGAGCCCCAGAGCTGCGACTCCGTATTCGCGTCGACAATTTGTACCGTCACGCGAATCCTGTCGCCGGAGCGGACGACCGCGCCTTCGATCACGCGGTCCACGTGAAGACGCCGGCCGATCTCGGCGATTGCCGTCCGTGTCCCCTTGAACGTCATCGCAGACGTGCGCGCAATCACCCGCAACGACGAGACGCCTGACAGTCCCGTCGTCAGCAGGTCGGTCATGCCGTCGGCAAGGTAGTCCTGGCTTGTATCGCCCGACAGGTTCTCAAGCGGGAGTACAACGAGCGAGCGCATCGCCGCGGCCGTGGCGGGCACCGCCACGGCCTGGCGGGGTCCAGCCAGCCGTTCGATCGCCACACCGACGACGAGTGTGGCTGCGACGGCGCCGGCAATCGCCCACGGCCTCGCGCCGCGCCACCAGGACCTGGTCTCCCGTTTCCTGCTAACGACGAAATGGCTGAGGTCGGCCTCGAGCTCCCCCGCCGTCGCATAGCGTGCCGCGGGGTCGGCCGCGATTGCCCGCTCGACGATACGTACGAATTCGGATGGCACATCGGGCCTGAGGTCGCGCAGCCGCTGGCGCTCGAGCCGCTCGTGCGCCGCCCGAATCTCGGTCATCGTCGCGCCTTGCACGGGATGCGATGCGGTGACCAGGTGGAACAGCAGTACGCCAACCGAGTAGAGGTCCGTGCTCGGCGTGGCCGGTTCCCGATCGAACAGCTCGGGCGCCATGTAGAGCAGCGTGCCCACAAGGCCGGATGGCGAGGCCGGATCGGACGACTGGACGCCAGCGCCAAAATCCATCAGGACGATGCGTCCGCCCTCCTCGCGCATCACGTTTTGCGGCTTCACGTCGCGATGAACGACGCCGGCCCGATGCACCGCCGCGAGCGCGCGGGTCAGGTCGAGGCCAATCACGGCGGCTTCGTGCGGTCCGAACCGGCCGCGATCCTTTACCGCCTGTTTCAGCGTGGTGCCCCGCAGCAGCTCCATCCACAGGCCCACCTGCCCGTCCACATCGTCTGCGCCGTAGATGCAGACGACGTTGTGATGGCGGACGCGAGCCAGGAGCCGCGCTTCCTCGATGATCAGTCGCGCCGCGACGCCTTTGCGCGCCAGTACCTTCAGCGCGACTTCGGTCTCGAGCTGCGGGTCCCACGCGCGGTAGACGGCGCCGAAGCCTCCGGTGCCGAGCAGCTCGCGGATCGCGAAGCGGCCCCACCGGCGCGGCACCTCGATCGTGGGGCGCTCGCTCTCTGCCGTGAGCGACGCCAACGTATCGTCGGGCGAAGCCAACTGCCCAAGCGGGGGCTGCGGCGTGCCGCCCTGATCGGAGCGTGAGGAGCCGGCGCGGCGATGAAGGCGATGCAGCTCCTCGAGGACGCGCAGCTCGGCGAGCACGGCGCGGTCCTGCGGGGTCATCGGCGTGGACTCGGCGCTCGCCCATTTCACGGGGAATCCGTCGGCGACGGCGGCCGCGATCGACGCGAGGAAGTCGTTATCCTCGGCCACGCCGCATCTCCTCGGCCAGGCGCAGCAGCGCGCGGTGCACCGCAATCCGCGCGGCGCCGTCGCTGGGCTTGCCCAGCGCTGCCGCCAGCTCCGAGTAGTCGTACCCGAGCTCGACCCGGCCGATGATCGCTTCCCGCTCCTGCGGGCGCAACGCGGCCAGCGCGGCGTCGTACCGCGCGATGGTCTCGGCGCCGAGGGCCTGCTCGAACGGGCTGAGGTCGTTTCCGGTCATCTCTTCGTCGAGCAGCGTGGACGTCGGCCGTCGCGCGGCGCTGCGAATGACGTCGCGGATCTGGTTGAGGACGGCCTGACGAAGGTACGCCTGCAGCGCACCCTCACGGCGAGGCTCGAAGCCCTCTAGGTTCTTTAACGTCCGGACTACCGCGTTTTGTACAAGGTCGTCGGTGTCGTCGTGGCCGCGCGCCCAGGGGGGCAGCCGGCCGGAGGCCCACCGTCGCAGGCGGGGGAGGTAACGGGCAAGAAGGCGGTTCAGCGCGTCCTGGTCGCCGGCGCGCGCGAGAGCGAGGAGATCAAACGAGGATTCGTCGCTCACAGGAGGAGGTACGGCTCATGATAGACCCCTCCTGCCTATCCGTCATTCCACACGGCCTGGAGATTGGGCGCGGCAGAGTTCGAGGCCAACTTCCGATCCAGCCGCGCCAGCCGGTGCCGGCCCGACTCCATCCCGAGCGTCCCGATTCGTTCTGCCAGGGACAACTGGGCGAAGCGTCGCGCCTCGTCGAGGTTCCGGGCGCGATGCTCGAAGTGAATCGCGAGCGCCTCGAGCGCTTCGCGACGCGCCACCGGCGAGACGTGGCGATCGTCGGCAATCGCCTGCCACGCCTCGGCCGCGTGATCGTGCCGGCCCTCGCGGCGGTGGCGCAGTGCCAGCGCGCGCAGCGCCTCGGTGCGCGCCCAGCCGGCGTCGGCGCCACGTTCGCTGCCCGCGCGACGCACGGCATCTTCGTAGCACCGCATCGCGACGTCGACACGTCCGGCGCGCTCGAGCACGCGTCCCGCTGCCAGCGACTCACGCGCCGTCCGGCAACTCTGCGGCGCGCTGGCCAGCGTCGTCACGGCGCGGACCGTCAATGCGGCCAGCGAGAGCAGGTCGAGTCGATTGTGTTCGAGCACCGGCAGCAGCGGCCGGGCGTCTCCACTGCGCATGAAGTCGAAGTAGCGCGACGGGATGTCCATGCCGGGCACGTCGCCGACGCGCCGCACGCCGAAGAGCACGCGCTCGAGCGTGGTCAGGCGGCAACTGTCGCTCTCGGGCCACGAGTACGGCGAGGCCGGCGCGGCGCGCCAGAAGCGCCGCGCGACATGCAGCATGTCCACGTGCGCGAGCCCGTCGAAGGGCGGCGCCATCCGGTTGAACTGATAGCGCGTCTCGAGCACGGGGACGTCGAACGACTTGCCGTTGTAGCTGACGAGCGCAGCCGACCGCCGCACGAGGCCGTCCACTGCGTCGAGCAGCGGACGCTCGTGCTGGTAGCCGGGCAGGAAGTACTGGACTGTGCGGAACCCGTGCGCCTCGAAGTACGCGCATCCGACGAGGAACGCGTATGTGCCGGCGCCACCGGCCAGGCCGGTGGTTTCGAGATCGACGAACAGCAGCGATCGCGTCTCGCCGTCGAGCGGCGACGACAGCCCGCCGACCATCGCCAGTTCATCGCGCGTCCCGAGGCTCAGCCCGCCCCAGTCGCCCACGCGCGACAGCCCGTGCGAGTGCTCGAGCGGGTAGAACCGATCCACGACCAGGAACGCGCCCCTGGCCGTCTCGACGACGTCGCCGTCGAGCGCCTCGGCGGCGCGCTCCACGAACGCAGATTGCGGAATTCTGGCTGCGGGCTGTGGATTGACTGCCGATTGCGGGTTGTCGAGTGCCGCGTGCGAGTCGGTGTCCGTGGCCGTCCGCGACAGCAAAGCAGAGGCAGGGGCAAGACGACGCTCGCGCAGGATTTCCCGAAGCCGGCTGTCGAGCGGCCGCGTCATGCCGCCGCGACCGGGCGCAGCAGCCGATTGAGAATCAGCAGCGCGACTTCCTTGGCGTGCAGGCCTGATTCGCCTGCCGGGCCGACGCACGTCGGACAGCCGTGGCTGCACTCGCACCCGGAGATCAGCCGCCCGGTTTCCGTCACGAGCGCGTGGTGCATTCCGAAGAGCGGCTCGCTGAAGCCAATCCCGCCTGGATAGCTGTCGTAGAGGAAGATGCGCGGCTCGTCGAGGTCCTGGCGCGCGGCAAGCTCGCCCGGAACCGGCCCTTCCTCGCCGGCGCCGATCGAGAGGCCCAGATCCTGCCGATCGCACATCAGCAGCAGCCGCGCCACCTGCTTCATCGCGAAACCGAGGCCGGCCACGCCGTCGCGCCGGTCCTCGAGGCTGTACGGCAGCGTCGCCATCAGCGCACGCGGCAGCGTGAGCCAGTAGGCGGTGGTGTGCATCTGCTGCTCCGGCAGATCCAGCTCCCCGCTGCCCACGTTCTCGTTCGTGTAGAACTTGATCTTCTTGAACCCCACGACGCGCGAGACGACGCGGACGTCGCCGTGCGAGCGGAGCGGCGTCGCGACGGGCACGGGCAGCGGCGTGGTCGGCGACACATCGGGATCGGCCGGCGTCGCGGCTTCGGTGTTGAACACGTCGAGAATCGTCACCCGCGAATACGTGATCGCATCGGTGTAGTAGTCGCACTCGACCGATCGCACGAACGCCTTGCGGCCCTCGAAGTCGAGTCGCTCCACCTGGTAGAGCCGTCCCTCCAGGAGGTAGATCGCCTTCTCGTGCAGCGTGGCGAGCGCGCTCGTGAAGTCCGTCTCGCCGATGATGTCGGCGCCTCGCGTGGTGTCGACGATCACGAAGTTGTCCGACGAGATCGACCGGAGGCTCACGGCGTCGGCCGGATACGACTCGTGCGTCCAGTTCCACTGGCCGGCGTCGCTCTCCTCGACGAGGTGCACGAAGCCCTCTTCGCCGAGCAGCTTCAGCACTTCCTGCACGTCCTCGCGGCCGAAGCGCTCGCCGGCGCCGAACGGCAGCTCGAAGGCGGCACACTTCACGTGGTCGAGCAGGATGTGCAGGTTGTCGGGGTTCACCAGCGCGTGCTCGGGAGACTGGTCGAAGAAATACGACGGATTGCGGACGACGAACTGATCGATGGGCGCGCTCGAGGCGACCATCACCGCCGCCGATCGGCCCTGCCGTCGTCCGGCCCGGCCCGCGCGCTGCCAAGTCGACGCGATCGTGCCCGGATAGCCCGCCATGACGACCGTGTCGAGCGCGCCGATGTCGATGCCAAGCTCGAGCGCGTTGGTCGCGACGACCGCACGCACCTGGCCGGCGCGCAGGCCGCGCTCGATCTCGCGACGGCGCAGCGGCAGGTAGCCGCCGCGATAGCCGCGCACCTGCTCTTCCGTCCCGGGCGGACCCTCGAAGTCGTCCTTCAAGTACGTCGTCAGGATCTCCGTCGAGAGCCGGCTCTGACAGAACACGATGACCTGGAGCTGCCGCTTCAGGAACTCGCCAGCCACGCGGCGCGCTTCGCTCAGATAGGACCGGCGGATGCCGAGCTCCCTGTTCACGACCGGCGGGTTCACGAAGAGAAACAGCTTCTCGCCGCGTGGCGCGCCACTCTCCTCGACGAGCTCGAAGGGACGCTCGGCCAGCCGCTCCGCGAGCTGACCAGGATTGGCGATCGTGGCCGACGAGCAGATGAACAGCGGGTCCGATCCGTAGTGGCGACAGATGCGCGAGAGCCGCCGCAGGACGTTGCCCAGGTGGCTGCCGAACACGCCGCGATACGCGTGCAGCTCGTCGATCACGACGTAGCGGAGGTTCTCGAGCAGGCGGGCCCACTTCGGATGATGCGGGAGGATCCCCGAGTGCAGCATGTCGGGGTTCGTGAGGACGATGTGCGCGCGCGATCGAATCGCCCGGCGCGCGTCCTGCGGCGTGTCGCCGTCGTACGTGAACACGCCGATGTCGGTTTCGGCCGCCTGGTTCACGTGGCCGACGAGCTCGTGGAGCTCGGCGAGCTGGTCCTGCGCGAGCGCCTTGGTCGGGAACAGATACAGGGCGCGGCTCGACGAGTCCGACAGGATCGTGTGGAGCGCGGGCGCGTTGTAGCACAGCGTCTTGCCCGATGCGGTCGGCGTCGTCACGACGAAGTGGCGGCCGGAGAGCGCCAGCTCGAGGGCCGCGGCCTGATGCGTGTAGAGCTGGGCGATGCCGCGCGATTCGAGTGCCGCGCGGAGACGAGGGTCAACGAGCGCGGGCCACTCGGCGTACCGCGCGTCTGCGGCGGGCAGCGTGCGAATCGCCGTCACCCAGGCGTCGGGATCGTCGGGCCGGCCAGGGCGAACGGCGCCGAATCGCTCGAGGGCGCTCGTGAGGGCCTGCTCGCGCGCGGCGCCGGTGGGCTTTCGCGCGACCGTCAACGGCCCCGGCTCGGCCGGGCCAGCCGGCAGCAGCTCAGGCTGTTCTCGTCCCGGCACCTGCGCAGCCATGGGCAGGGATGGTAACACGAAGGGGCGGCGAAAGACGCCGCCCGGTTACCGGATTTTGATGGATTGTCCCGACCCCATGACGCCGCAGGAACCGTGCCGGCGCGCCCCGGCGGGCGCGCCGCGATAGACTGGGTACGGTCATGCGCCCGCTTGCCTCACGCTTCCTGTCCCTCTCGGCGATCTGCTGGCTCGCTTCGTTTGGCTGTGGGTCCGGTGGGCAGTCGCCCGCGCCGGCCCCTCAGCCTGCTCAGACGCCCGGTGCGGCCAAGTCCTCGCCTGCGTCGGCGCCGGCGGCTCCCGGCGACGTGGTGGCGGTCATCGACGGCGAGCCCCTGTCGCGCGCGACATTGGAAGAGGCCGTGGCGCCTCAAATTGCGAAGCTGGACGAAGAGGCGTATGGAATCCGGAAGCAGCAGCTGGACGACCTCATCAACGATCGGCTGTTTGCCGCCGAGGCGAAGCGGCGCGGGATCACGGTCGACGCCCTGATCGCGACGGAAGTCACCGCGAAGGCCGGCGACGTGGCCGACGCGGACGTGCAGGCCTTCGTCGCGACGAACCGCCGCCGGCTGCCTGCCGATCCCACGGCGCTCTTCCCGCAGATCAAGGACTACCTGACCAACGAACGGATCAAGGCGCGGCGCGAGGCGTTCGCCAACGATCTCAGGGCGAAGGCGCACGTGCAGGTGCTGCTGAAGATGCCGCCGTTCTATCGCGCGCCGATCGACCTGGCGGGCGCGCCGTCCAAGGGCCCCGATGGCGCGCCGGTGACAATCGTCGAGTTCTCGGACTTCCACTGCCCGTACTGTCGGGGCGTGCAGTCGACCCTCGATCAGCTGCTGGCGAAATACCCGACACAGGTGCGTCTGGTCTACAAGCACTTTCCTATCGACAGCCTGCATCCCCAGGCGCGGCGCGTGGCCGACGCGAGCTGGTGCGCGCAGCAGCAGCACAAGTTCTGGGAGTTCCACGACGCGGTCTACGCCGGCGCACCGGACGCGAGCCCGGCCGCCATTGCGGGCTTCGCGAGCAAGGCCGGCTTGGACATGAAGGCGTTCGACGCGTGCGTCGCATCCGGCAAGGGCGATCCGATCGTGCAGGCGCACATCGACGAGGGCCAGCACTACGGCGTCAGCGGCACGCCGGGCTTCTTCGTGAACGGACGGCTGCTCTCGGGGGCCGTGCCGCTCAGCGCCTTCTCGGAGATCATCGACGAGGAGCTGGCGGCGGCGAAGGCGAAGTAGGTATCTGGGTCTGTAGGTCGGTAGGTCTGTAGGTCGGTAGGTCGTTATGTCTGTAGGTCGGTAAGGTCTGTGTCCGGATCCCGCCATGCCCGGTCCATTGA
>JBKPSY010000062.1:0-7494 GCA_046735235.1 Acidobacteriota bacterium
CCGACACCCTGTCCGGTGAGATTGGGTACGTCGGCAGCCGTTCGACGCATATGGTCGTGCCGTACGACTTCAACCAGCCGGCGCCGGGAACAGGCGACCCCAGCACCTGGTTGCCCCTGGCTCAACGACGGCCGCTGTACCAGTTGAACCCGACTCTGGACACGGCGACGAGCGGCACGAACTCGATTGGCGTCGGCAAGTACGACGCGCTCCAGGCCAGCGTCCGTGAACGTTATAGCGACGGGCTCGAGTTCATGGCGTCCTACACGCTGGGCAAGGCGCTGAGCGACAACATCGGCTACTACGGCGTGGGCTGGGGCCAGACGGCGGTCCAGGGCTTCTACTACATGGACACGTCCGATCCTCTCCGCGACTACGGGCCGTCGCCGTACGACGTCAGGCACATGTTCAGCCTGGCCGCCAACTACGAGCTGCCCGTCGGCAAGGGCAGGAAACACGACCTCAGCGGCCCGGCGGACTACGTGCTCGGCGGCTGGCGCGTCAACACCATCTTCCAGGCGCACACGGGCCTGGCCCTGTCGGTCACCGACAGCGCCGGAAAGTCGTTGCAGGCGACGCGATCGAACGAACGCCCGAATCGGACCTGCGCGGGCGACACGAACGCCTCAGGTCCCGACGACGTGTGGATCGACATCTCGTGCTTCTCGCACGCGCCGGTCGGGCAGTTCGGCAACTCGGGCGTCGGCATCCTGCACGGTCCGGGGTACTGGAACGTGGATCTCGGCATCAGCAAGGACATCCACTTCGGCGAGACGAAGTACGCGACGTTCAAGCTGGAAGCCTTCAACGTGTTCAACCATCCGAACTTCGCGCTGCAGCAGGGCGCGACGGACATCGGCGATCCGAACAACTTCGGCCGGATCCTCAACACCTTCTCCGCGCCGCGCATCGTCGAACTGGCGCTGAAATTCACGTACTGATCGACACGCACCCTCCGGTGGGGCGCATGCTAATGTGCCTCATCGGAGGGTGGCCGATCAGATGGAACGGAAGCGACCAAGCTCAGCGCGCACGACCGCTGTCATCGCCGTGCTGACGCTCCTTGCCGGCGGACCCGAGCTGGCGTCGCAGGCCGGCCAGGTGCCCACCGCACCTGTCCCTCCCACGGATTCGGCTCATTACCATCCTGCGTTTCATCCGCCAGCGGCCATCGAGGCGATAGAACGCTTTCTGCCCGCCGGAAGCGACGGGCTCCCCGAAGAAAAGACCGCCGAGGTGCTGGCGGGTGAATTGAACACTCTCGGCGCTGCGATCCGCCAGCGTCCGGGCAGCATAGGCGTCGCCGCGGGCACGCTGCTCGGACCGCAGTTCAGAGGAGGACGCTTCGTGGCCGGCGAGAGCGTGACCGACTCCGGCGGACTCGAGATCGCGCATGCTGCCGCATCGCCGGCGGCCACGCTCGACCGCGCGGCATTTCAACGAGAGCTGGCAGCGCTGGTCGCCAACTTCCGCACACTCGACGTCGCCGAGTTCCTGATCACGCGGATCGAGGCGGAGGCGGCCGGCGCGGCGCGGACGACGGTCCGTTTCGACCTGTCGGGCACGGCGACGGCCGGCGGGCGAAGCGAGCGGATCGGCCAGTGGCAGATGCGCTGGCAGCAGGACGCCGGGCACTGGACGATTTCGGAATGGACAGTGCTCGACGGCGTCTCCAGCCGATCGGCGGCGCCGGTATTTTCGGATGCGACGTCGGAGGCGTTCGGGCACATCCCGGCCTTCACCACGCAGCTGACGCCGAACCTGGACGACTGGATTGCGCGGCTGGACTCGGCGTTCATGCCGGGCGGCATGGGCCATCACGGCGTCTCGGTGGGAGATGCTGACGGCGACGGGCTGGACGACTTGTACATCTCGCAGCCGTCAGGACTGCCCAACCGGCTGTTTCGCAATAACGGCAACGGCACGTTCAGCGACATCACCGAGTCGGCGGGCGTTGGCGTCCTCGACAGCACGTCGCAGTCGCTCTTCATCGACATCGACAACGACGGCGACGAGGATCTGATTCTCGTGACGCGCGGTGGGCCGTTGCTGTTCACCAACGATGGTAAAGCACACTTTACATTTGTGCCGAACGCGTTTCAGCTCGCGCACCCGTTGCGGGGCACGCTGACGTCAGCCGCGGCGGCCGACTACGATCGCGACGGGTTCGTGGATCTCTATCTGTGCGCCTACTCGTTCCTGATCGGCGCGAGCGAGGACAAGGCTGGGCCGCCGGCGCCCTATCACGATGCCCAGAACGGTCCGCCCAACGTGTTGCTCCGCAACGACGGACATGGCCATTTCGTCGAGGTCACCGACGCGGTCGGATTGAACGAGCACAACGACCGCTTCAGCTTCGCGGCGACGTGGGGCGATTTCGACGAGGACGGCTGGCCGGATCTTCTCGTCGCGAACGACTTCGGGCGCAAGAACCTCTACCGCAATCTTGGCCCGGTCAATGGGCAGGTGCGCTTCAAGGACGTCACCGACAGCGCGGGCGTCGCCGACTACGGCGCCGGGATGAGCGCCGCCTTCGTCGACTACGACAACGACGGGCACCTCGACATCTACACCGGGAACATGTGGACGGCGGCGGGCCTGCGCGTGACGGCGCTGCCAGGGTTCATGCCGCAGGCGCCGCCGGAGATCCGCGCGCTCTACCAGCGTCACGCGCGCGGGAACTCACTGTTCCACAACCGGGGCGATGGCACGTTCGAGGACGTGACCATCAAGGCTGGTGCCGAATTCGGTCGCTGGGCGTGGTCCTCAGACGCGCTGGATTTCGACAACGACGGCTTCGAGGACCTGCTGGTCGTCAACGGCATGTTCACGCGCGCCCCGGGCGAAGAGGACGTCAACATCGACAGCTTCTTCTGGCGTCAGGTGACGGCCCGATCGCCGCTCACGCGGCAGGTCGGCACGCCGTACGACGACGCGTGGCGGGCGACGAACCGGTTGCTGATGCGGCATGGATCGCAGGCCAGCCACGAACGCGACGTCCTGCTGCGGAACAACGGGCGCGGCGGCTTCGACGAGGTCTCTGGCACCGCCGGACTCGATGTCGACCAGGACGGCCGCTCGTTCGCCGTCCTCGACGTCGACGGCGACGGCGATCCAGACGTGGCGCTGATGTCGCCGCGCTCGGCGCCGCAGTTGCGGCTGTTCCGCAACGACTTCGCCTCCGGGAACGGCGCGCTCGCCGTCCGCCTGACTGGCACGAAGAGCAACCGCGACGCCATCGGCGCGCGGGTCACCGTGGAGACCGATCGGGGCCGCGTCACGCGCACGGTGACTGCGGGATCCGGCTTCATCTCGCAGCACTCGAAGGAACTGCTGTTCGGTCTCGGCAAGAGCGCCCGGATCGGGATCATCACGGTGCGGTGGCCGTCAGGCGCAACGCAGACGCTGCCAGAAATGGCAATCAACCAGCGCGTCTGGATTACCGAAGGGAACGACGCCCCCCGGGTAGAGCCCCTGAGGAAGGCGGTTGCTCCGGCGGCACCCGATGCCGCGACGCCCAGCGTCCATCCAGAGGCCGGCGGGGTCTGGCTGTATCAGCCATATCCCGCTCCTGATTTCACGCTGCGCGACCTGGCGGGACAGGAGCACTCCCTCTCGGCCCAGGCCGGACATCCGGTCGCGCTTCTCTTCTGGGCGACCACGGCGCCGCAGTCGCGCACGCTGCTCGACGCGCTGGGCCGCCAGAATGCAGCCCTGACCGCGGCGGGCGTTCAGGTGCTCGCGATTTCCGTCGACGCCGAGGATCGTGAGAGCGCGGTGCGCGCCGCGGCCGAGAGCACTGGTCTGCCAGTCGCCCTCGCCGGCAACGACGTCGCGGGACAGTACAGCCTGCTCCATCGGTACATCTTCGATCGCCGCGAGGACCTGCCGCTGCCGGTGGTGTTTCTGATCAACGCCAAGGGCGAGATCGTGAAGATCTATCGCACTGCCTCGGCGCTGACGGCGATCGCCGGCGACGTGCCGGCGATCGACGTCGCGGATGCGAAGCGGCTCGTCCGCTCGCTCCCGTTCACGGGCACGTTCTACTCCAAGCCAGGCGAGCGCAACTACTTTCAGTACGGGTTGGAGCTTTCGGAACAAGGGTACGACGCGGCGGCGCTGGTAGCCTTCGAGCACGTGGCGAAGGTCGACCCGAGTGCGATTACCTTCTACAACCTCGGCACGCTCTACATGCGGCGCGGCCGACCCGCGGACGCGAAAACGGCGTACGAGCGTGCCCTGCAGCTCCAGCCCGACTACGCCGACGCGAACAACAGCCTCGGCGCGCTGACGGCGCAAAGCGGCGACCTGCCGGGAGCGATCGAGCGCTTCCGCGCGGCACTGGCCGCAAAGCCGGAGTTCGCGGACGCGATGAACAATCTCGGGTTTGCGTTGTTCCAGACGGGTGATGCCGTGCACGCCCGGGAGCTCTACGAGAAGGCGTTGGCGCTGCAGCCCGGTTTTCCCGAGGCGCTGAACAACCTCGGCATCCTGTATGGCTCCCAGCGCGATCTCGACCGCGCGCTCGGCTACTTTCAACAGGCGGTCGACCAGCGCGCCACCTACGGGGAAGCCGCGAACAACCTGGCGCTCGTGCTGAACGCGCGGGGCGAGCCCGACAAGGCGATCGCGGTGCTGCAGCGGCTGCTCCAGGCGAACCCCTCCTTCGAAATGGGATACGTGACGCTCTGCCGTGTGTACCTGAAGGCCGGCAACCGTCAGGAGGCAACAAGGGTCCTGGAGATGCTGCTGCAGCGGAATCCCACGCATCCGCTCGGCCTTCAGCTCCTGCAGCAGATCCGTGCCGGGGGATGATGTCGCGATGCGTCTGGTGAGGCCGGCGCTCGCGCTGCTGTTCGCCCTGGCGACCCTGTATTCGCTGTCTGCCCAGCAGCCGGCGCCGCGCCCCGCCGCCGCGCTTCGGCGCGACGCGGCCGGGGCAATGAAGCGTGCCGAGGAGGCTCCGGCTGGCAGCGTCGCCAGGAACCAGGCCTTCATCGAGGCGGCGGATCTCCTGGATCAGATCGCTCCGCGAACGCCGACTGCCGACGACCGGAAGGCGGTTCGTGACGCGTCGGCTGCCCTTCGCACGCGTGCCCGGGGCGGCGTCGCGCCGCCCTTCTCCGCCGCGCCGCTCCTGGCGCTGCTCGATCGCATCGCGATTGAAGACACCCCGTCGCCAGGCGCGGGGCTGGACTTTCAGGGCAGCTACACCCAGCCCACCACCAAGGAGCCGGCCTACGGCGGGCATGCCTCGGCGATGGGGCCGCCGCCCACCGAGGCGCCGCACCCGGTCGTCACCTCGCCCGTGACGTTCGCCGAGATCCCATGCATCTCGGCGAAGACGTACTGCGGCGGCCGCACGAAGGATCACATCCTGGAATCTGGCGGCAGCGGCGTGGCCCTCTTCGACTACGACGGCGACGGGCTGCTGGACATCTATCTGGTGACCGCGTTCGAGCTGTCGGATGCGCGCCAGGAGATCCCGCACAGAAACGCGCTGTTCAGAAACGAGGGTCAGTGGACCTTCCGAGACGTGTCAGCCGGCTCCGGGCTCGACGTGGCGGCATGGGGCAACGGCGTCTGCGCCGGCGACTACGACAACGACGGGCGGCTCGATCTGTACGTGACCAACTTCGGGCCGAACTTTCTCTTCCACAACAACGGCAACGGCACGTTCACCGACACCGCAGCGGCCGCTGGGATCGCGGTGGATACGGCCGGCGAGACCAACTGGAGTACGGGCTGCACCTTTTTCGACGCCGACGGCGATGGCGATCTCGATCTCTACGTCGTCCGATACGTAGCGACGAGTTGGACGGAGCTTGAGAAGGCGCAGCGCACGCTCACCTGGCGCGGTGGTCCAAAGACGATGGTCGGCCCCAAGGGGCTGCCCGGCGAAAGCGATCTGTTCTTCGAGAATGTCGGCAACGGACGGTTCGTCGAGGCCACGGCGGCGCACGGTCTCACCGATGCCGCTCGCGGCTACGGCTACGGCGTCGTCGCGACCGACTACAACAACGACGGGTGGGTCGATCTCTACGTGGCCAACGACACCAGTCCGAACTTCCTCTACAGGAACCGCGGCAACGGCACCTTCGAGAGCGTCGGCCTCGAGAGCGGCGTCGCCTTGAACGGCGAAGGCCGCGCGCAGGCCGGCATGGGCGTCGATTCGGCGGACTACGACGGAGACGGCTGGCAAGACTTGATCGTGACGAACTTCGCGCAGGACGTGAACACGCTCTACCAGAATCGGGGCGGCAGGCAGTTCGAAGACGTGACGAGCGAGGTGGGTCTCGCGGCGGCGACATTCGTCCGGATGGGATGGGGCACCGCCTTCTTCGATGCCGACCTGGACGGCCGGGTCGATCTGTTCTTTGCCAACGGCCACATCTACTCGGACGTCGACGAGTATCCGGCGCTGGGCGAGACATTCCGGCAGAAGAACCAGCTCTTTCTCAACCTCGGCGGCCGTTTCGCCGATGTGTCCGACACGGCCGGCCCGGGCCTGCAGGTGAAGAAATCGAGCCGAGGCCTGGCCGTCGGCGATCTCGACAACGACGGCGATCTCGATCTCGTCGTCAGCAACATGGACGACGTCCCGACAGTACTGGAGAACCAGCAGGGGACCGGACATCACTGGGTCGAGATTCAAGTGAAGTCGGCAACCGGGAACCGGTTCGGCATCGGCGCGCGCGTGACGATTGAAGGCGGCGGTGCCCGCCAGATGCGCGAGATCAGGTCTGGCGGGAGCTACCTGTCGCAGAGCGCGTTGGTCGCGCATTTCGGCCTCGGCACGTTTGCCGGTCCGATCGACGTGGAAGTCCGGATGCCGGGTGGCGCCGTCTCGCGATGGCGCAACCAGCCCGTGGATCGCCTGCTGACGCTGGACGTGAGCCGATGACGTAGCCGACGTGAGGCTACATCCCGAACCTGTCGGGAAACTGCTTGATGATGCCGTCCGCGAGCGCGGCGGCGATGATGTAGTCGCGGGTCCATACCACGTGGTCTGTCCAGAGCTTCCGCAGGTCCCGCTTCAACGTGGCTGCGGTCTCGCTGCGGCTGGCTGCCTCAAAACGGGGTGACGCATGGCCCACCGCTGGTAGCGGCGCGGCTGCGGCGATCGCGACGGCAACGAATGTCGTGAGGGACATCGTCAGCTCTCCTGGTTTGATTGATCACGAATCCGGGCCCAGGCGCCTCACAGCGACTTGAGGAACTCGACGAGATCGGCCTTCTGAGGGTCCGAAAGATTCAGGTTGAACAAGGCATCGTAGTGATCGACGACCGCGAGCAGCGTCGGGGCACTGCCATCATGGAAATACGGCGGGTGCTGCCAGACGCCGGCTAACGGCGAGGTGCGGTACTGTCCGGTCGCCGTTCTCGCGGCATAAGAGGCATCCATTCCAACTTCGGCAGGTGCATGGAGGAGCGGCACCGTCGGATCCGGGCCGTTCAAGACATCGGTGTAGGTCGGCGGCGTGTGACAACTGG
>JBKPSY010000063.1:0-5357 GCA_046735235.1 Acidobacteriota bacterium
GTTCATGCGAAGCGACGTTGCAACTAGTGCCAGGGAAGTCTCGGAGGACCGGCCTTCGCGCGACAAGCGGCGTACGGTCCACATCGCATCGGGATCAGTAGTCGCTCGTACGGCGTCTGCTCGTCGGTACGCGCCATCGACGCCCTGAGAACTTACAGCCCATACTCCGCTCAGAATGGACCCATTCCGCTTCACAACGGATAAAAGTGCTTCGTTAGACCGCAGTTCGCGTCAACAGCTCTGCCTCACGTCGGATTCTCATGGCACGCGCACGTACACGGCGTTCTCGAAGTCGGTGAGCTCCATGATCTCGTTGTACTGAACCGTCAGCGAGTTGCCTTTGAGAGTGCCAGTCGCCCCCCATGGACCGGCGATGCTCCATCCTTCCCATTGGAAGGTCAGGACGCCGTTTGACTCGGTGTATGCCCCACGATACGACCCCGCTGGACTAAGACCGGGGTACTGCAGGACGAACGCGCCGTTATCGTAGAGGACGAAGTTCGACGTCTTCGTGTAGTTGCTGACGGGATACGAGAGTTCACGATCGAACGTGAAGGTGCGCGATGGCCCAGACAGAGGAGGGAAATTCGCCGCAGGCGGCGGAGTCGGAGTCGGCTGGGGAATAACTTGGGGCTGGCTTGTTGCCGTCGGTGCGGTAGGCGACGAACTTCCACATGCCGCACAAACCAGCAGCAGGACAACGATTGCGCCACGGCGGACACTTTTGTTCATGACGTCTCCCCGTCTGTGGTTGCGATCTATTGTCGGGCTTCGGCCGCTCGGACGCCGAACATGATTTGCCAGACGGCGGTGTGGACGCGCCACTGCGGCTAGCCTTCGGACGAACCGTGATGATGGGCCGCAACGCTTTCTCATCTCCAGCTTCAGAGGGCGCATGTCACGAGTTCGCGAATCACGCCTTCCTCGAGTTCTTCAGATACCAACGTTCGCGGAGGGCCTGATCGAACAGCGAGTTCAGGTAGCCATGAGCCAGAAGGTCTTTCTGACCCTCTGTCACGCGCCGGATTGTGGGTAAAAGCAATTGCCGAAGGCAGTTGGCGCGCCCTGCAGGACTCGAACTTTTCGGCGCGAGCCGGAGGCGAGAGCCGGAATGAACTAAGTTCGCAGGGTGCAGCCATTTTCGACGATGTCGAAAATGGCGCGCCCTGCAGGACTCGAACCTGCGACCTCCTGGTTCGTAGCCAGACGCTCTATCCAACTGAGCTAAGGGCGCTTCGGGGGTGCCGCTTCGTCCGTCCCCTTGCGGAGCGGCCGTGCGGCGACGAACTTCTGATTTTAGATCACCCAGACGCCTCGTGCAAATCGGTGGCGGCGTGTTGAAGCCCCGCGCTACGCACGCACGCGAGTGTCCCGGCCATCGGCGTCTCAGGCCTGAAGAGTCGCGCGGACGCCCACTTCGCGGCGCTGAAGCCCTGCGCCACGGACCGATCACGAACCGTCCCACATCGTGCGCAACATGTAATCGTTTCCTCGATCTGCGGTGCGCTGAACGGATCTAGCATGCGATCGGCCGAGTCACCGAAATGTTGCATCGCCGTCGCAAAACGGCGAGCTCCGTTACGTAACGTCTGAAGGCTCGACCCCCAATAACGGAGAACTCAATGAAGCGATTTTTTCTTCTGGCCGCTCTGGCCTTCGGCCTGCCCGCCGTGGCAGCCGCGCAAGTCGATCGCGCCACACTGACCGGCGTCGTCACCGATAAGAGCGGTGCGGTGCTGCCAGGAGCGACCGTCACCCTCACGAATCTTGCCACCAACACGATCTCCGAGCAGACCACGACGGCCACCGGGTCGTTCCTGTTCGTGAACCTGATCCCGGGCCGCTATCAGATTGAAGCCGCCCTGACAGGGTTTAAGAAGAGCTCGCAGATCGTGCCGCTCGAAGTCGGCCAGCGCGCCCGCGTGGACGCCGCACTCGAAGTCGGCGCGATCAACGAAGTCGTCACCGTCCAGGAGTCCAGCTCGCTGCTGAACGCCAACGACGGCACGCTCGGCGCCGTCGTGCCGCACACGCAGGTGGCCAACCTGCCGCTGGCGATCCGCAACTGGGACGACCTGCTCGCGCTCGTGCCGGGCGTGCAGGGCGATCGCTACACCGAGCAGGGCGGCGGCACGTCGTTCGGCCGCACCGGCGGCATCAACGTCCACGGCGCCCGCGCGCTGCAGAACAACTTCCTGCTCGACGGCGTGGACAACAACAGCATCTCCGAAAACGTCCAGGAGCTGACGTCGCAGGTGTCGCGCCCGTCGGTGGACGCGATCCAGGAATTCAAGGTCGTCACGAGCCCCTACTCCGCCGAGTACGGCCGCTCGCCTGGCGCCGCGGTCAGCGTCTCGACGAAGTCGGGCACGAACGCGATGCACGGGACCGCGTACGAGTACTATCGGAACGACGCGCTCGACGCGAACGACTTCTTCTCGAACCGCGCGCACTCGGCGAAGCCCTCCAACGATCAGAACCAGTTCGGCGGCAACCTCGGCGGCCCGCTGATCGCCGACAAGGCGTTCTTCTTCGGCGACTACGAGGGCACGCGCATCACGCGCGGCGTGACGCGCATCACGAGCGTCCCGACGGCCGACCAGCGGAACGGCATCTTCACCTCCGCGATCAAGGATCCGACGACGGGCCTGCCCTTCGCGAACAACACGATCCCGGCAAATCGCATCGACCCCTACGCGGCGTCGATCATCGCGCTCGTGCCGCTGCCGAACCAGCCCGGCGCGAACAACTTCTTCCGGACGGCTGACCTGATCGACAACCAGGATCGCTTCATCGGACGCGGCGACTGGAAGCCCGGCGCGTCGGACAACGTGTTCGGCCGCTACATCTACTCCAACCGCGACCGCGAGATCCCGGGCGCCTTCGGCGGCGTGGTGGACGGCACCGGCACGTCGGCGTTCGGCAACCAGACGATCAAGACCAACGCGTTCGTCGGCGGATGGACCCGCGTGCTCTCGTCGACGATGGTGAACGAAGCCCGCATCTCGTGGTCGCAAGCCACGTCTGACGCGGTGCAGCAGCCGTATGGTCTCTTCCCACCCGCCGGGGCGACGATCCCCGGCACGGTGACCAACCCGCTGGTCGCCGGCGGCCTGCAGGGCATCACCATCGACGGCTTCTTCGGCGGCTCGGGGCTCGGCCGCATCGGCTCACCCGACTTCCTGCCGAAGTTCCAGCACACGAACCAGGTCGAGTACCTCGACACCCTGTCGTGGCTGCACGGAAACCATGCCTTCAAGGCCGGCGCGGACATCATCGCGCCAATGCAGAACCACTACATGGACGTCCCCGCCACGCGCGGCGCTCTGCGCTTCCGGAACGCGTTCACCGGCAACCCGATGGCAGATTACCTCCTCGGCTACGTGTCGGACCTCCAGCTCTCGAACATCTGGACCGTCGAGCAGCGCCACTGGGCGTCGATGTTCTTCGTGCAGGACGACTGGAAGGCGAGCTCGAAACTGACGGTGAACCTCGGCCTGCGGTACGACTTCATCACGCCCGCGCTCGAGGCCGGCAACCACCAGACGAACTTCAATCCGGCCGGCGGCGGGTCGCTCGTGTTCGCCGGCGACGGCTCGCTCGAGGATCGCGGTCTGGTGAAGGCGGACCGCAACAACTGGGCGCCGCGCATCAGCGCGGCGTACAAGCTCACCGACCGGACGATCATCCGCGGCGGCTGGGGCATCTTCTACAACCTGTTCGATCGCGTCGGCAGCGAGGACCAGCTCGCGCTGAACGTGCCGGGGCTCGTCAACAACAGCATCACGCAGACCTCGGGCGCGCCGGTGTTCTTCCTGAAGGACGGGCTGCCGACGAGCTTCCTGAACGTCCCGAATCTCGATCCCACGCAGGGCGGCCTGAAGCGGCTGCGCCTGCGCGCCGTCGCCAACGATGCGCCGAAGACGACGATCAACCAGGCGAGCGCAGGCGTGCAGCACGAAATCATGGACGGCTTCATCGTCAACGCCGACTTCGTCTACACACGCGGCTCGGACCTCGCGTCGCTCGTGAACCTGAACCAGCCGCTGCCGAACGCCGCGGGCAACAACGCACTCGGCGCGATCCCGTACCCGAACTTCGGATTCATCGAGTGGCGCGCCCAGAACGGCAAGTCGGAATACAAGGGCATCGATGTCGGCCTCGACAAGCGCTTCACCAGGGGCTACGCGTTCGGCGTCGCCTACACGCTCGGCAGCTCGAAGGACAACGCGTCCGAGCAGCTGACGACGCAGGGGTCGAACGCGTTTCCGCAGAACTCACGCGACTTCAGCGCGTGGTACGGGCCGAGCGACTACGACGTCCGCCACCGGCTGCAGGTCAACTACGTGTGGAACCTGCCGCTCGGGCAGAACGTCATCGCGCGCGGCTGGACGTGGTCGGGGATCTACGCGTGGCGCTCGGGCCGTCCGTTCACTGTGAACCAGAGCAACAACAACGTCGGCCAGAACATGACGGGCCTGCCGAACGTGAGCGGTTCGACGGACGGGCCGGAAACGGTCGATCAGTGGTTCAACACGAAGGCGTTCCAGGCCGTGACATCGGGCACCTTCGGCAACGAGGTGCGGAACCAGCTGCGCGGGCCGCACTACACGTCGTTCGACATGACGCTGCAGCGCGACATCGCGCTGAGCCAGCGCTTCAAGGCAACGCTGCGCTGGGACGTGTTCAACCTGTTCAACAACGTCAACTTCGGGCTGCCGAATCGCGACCTCGCGGGCGGCGCCTCGTTCGGGACGATTTCGAGCCTCGCCGGCGACGCGCGCGTCATGCAGCTCGCGGTGCGGCTGACGTTCTGATTGAGACGGCGCGGCTGAAGCCGCGCCCTACGTACGCGTCGCGTCAGGGGCGCCTGATCCCTTCGCCCACCGCGGCGACACCGGGAATCCCGATCGGCAATCGACCGCCGATCGGGATCTCTCCCGCAATCGCCCTCGCCGCCGAGCTCTCCGCCAGATCCCCGAAGTCGTAAGTCAGCAGCATCGCCGGCAGGTCGCCGACGTTGGCCGCGACGTACGGATTGCCGAAGAACGCGGCGACCACCGGACGGTCAGCGCTGCCGAGCGCGGCCAGGGACGACACGAGCTTCGCGGTTTCCGGCGCCAGATCCATGCGGCCGCTGCCTGACGCGGTACGGACGAAGATCCCGAGCACGATCGCGTCGAACTTCCCCGCCATCGTGCGTATGAGATCGCGCTCGGCCGCGGTGGTCCGATCGGAGATCTCGACGGCGGTGCTGTTCGGCCAGCGTTCCTCGAGCGCTGGCAGAAACGTCCGTCCGGGCGACGCGATCCGCCAGCCGCCCTGGTAATCGAGCACGGAGACGAGCAGCACGGACT